>DLWR01000207.1 GCA_003444795.1 Cryomorphaceae bacterium | reverse complement strand
GCCAAACATGACACCAATTTTTTCACGCAACTGGTTGATGAAGATGCAGGTGCAATTCGTTTTTGCGATGGTACCCGTCAATTTGCGCAACGCTTGAGACATCAGACGGGCATGGAGGCCAACTTTGCTGTCACCCATATCGCCTTCAATTTCTGCTTTGGGCGTCAAGGCCGCCACGGAGTCAATAACAATGAGGTCAATCGCACCGGAACGGATCAAGTTGTCCGCAATTTCCAAGGCCTGCTCCCCGTTGTCTGGCTGTGAGATGATAAGGTCCTCAGTATTTACCCCCAACTTTTCAGCATAGAAGCGATCGAAGGCATGCTCCGCATCAATGAAGGCAGCGATTCCACCAGCTTTCTGTGCTTCCGCAATGGCGTGTAACGTCAGGGTGGTTTTACCCGAAGATTCTGGGCCGTAGATCTCAATGACACGACCGCGAGGATAGCCACCAATTCCGAGCGCAACATCCAAACCCAAAGAGCCCGAAGGAATTACCTCCACCTCTTCCACCGCATCGTCTCCCATACGCATGACCGCCCCTTTTCCATAGGTTTTGTCCAATTTGTCCATGGTAAGCTTGAGGGCTTTCAATTTGGCTTCTTTATCCGAGCTCATGTGCGTGTAGTATTAAGACGTTAAAAAGTGAAAAAAGGGATCCTTCGATCGTTACTCAAATGTAGGAAACCCGTTCCAGCTTACCCGATACTAAACGCATCTAAGCGACTAAAAACGGCTCCGAAAAGGGGTCCTGTTGAAAAGTTTAGCCGTTTAAGATTTGGCCAGCGCTGTCCTTGGTATCCACCTTTTCCAAAATGCGCTCAATGGCGCCATCCGTGCCAATCACAAAGGTCTCGCGATAGACACCGTCGTATTCGCGGCCCATGAATTTCTTTCGGCCCCAAACGCCGTAGGCATCAATGACTTTGCGCTCCTCGTCGGCAATTAGCGGGAAGGGAAGGCTGTACTTATCGACGAATTTGGCGTGCTTTTTCACCGAATCCGGAGAAACGCCCACAATGGCATAGCCCGACTGGAGTAAATCATGGTACCCATCTCGGAAAGAACACGCTTCGGCCGTGCAGCCAGGAGTGTCATCCTTGGGATAGAAATACAAGACGATTTTCTTGCCAGCAAAATCCGCTTTGGCAATGGCTTGGCCGTTTTGATCGAGTCCTGAAAAATCGGGAGCCTGATCTCCCACCTTTAAATGTGTCATGAGCTACGTATAATTGAGAAATTTCTTGCAATCTAAACGATGTAGCCGTTTCCTTTGTTCCCATGACCAAAAAAGAAAAGGCCGCCTATGTGATTGAATCGCTCGAGGCCTTGTATCCCGAAACACCTATCCCCCTCGACCACGAGGATGCCTTTACCCTTTTGGTAGCCGTGGTGCTCTCAGCCCAGTGCACGGATGCGCGCGTCAATACAGTGACCCCCCACCTCTTTGCCAAGGCGCGTACGCCGGAAGCGATGGCGGCTTTGAGTGTGGAGGAGATCGCGGAGATTATTCGACCCTGCGGACTGACCCCTATGAAATCCAAGGGGATACATCAGTTTTCGAAAATGATTTTGTACCTGCACGGTGGCCAAGTTCCGCAGAGCTTTGCGGCGCTTGAAGCCATGCCCGCAGTGGGACATAAAACGGCAAGCGTGGTGATGAGTCAAGCCTTCGGGGTTCCCGCCTTTCCGGTGGACACGCATATCCATCGTTTGATGTACCGCTGGGGATTGACCAATGGCAAGAGTGTGGAGCAAACGGAAAAAGACGCCAAATCCTTGTTCCCGCGCGAACTCTGGAACAAGCTTCACCTTCAAATCATTTTCTACGGCCGTGAATACAGTCCCGCTCGAGGATGGAACTTGGACAAAGACTTTATTTCTGCCAGGATTGGACGTGCCGCTCTTCTGAAGGGCATCAAAGGGGGAAAGGGTTGAAGGGTTAAAGAGTTTAAGGATTAAGGGTTTTTGTCTGAACCACCACCAGGCGCGCCATCCGCGCCAAAATGCATAAAAAAAGCGGCCCGTTTCCGGGCCGCTTCTCATTTCGGTTGGTCTAAACTCCTTAGAGTACAGACAACTTCATCGTCTTGACATCGTCACCTTTCTGGACACGCACCAAGTACATGCCAGCATTGAGGTCACCGATGAAGATTGATACGTTTGCATCTGCACGTACTACCTCAGACTTCATCACCTTACCGGTCAAGTCTACGATAGCTACGTTGTAGTCACCTACTGCCATGCCAAAGTCCAAATTGATGAACTCAGATGCAGGGTTTGGTGAAAGAACGATTTGCTCCATGGCCTCTTCATCCACACCGATGCCCATACAAGCAGCAGCAGAAGAAGCGGGGCAGTGGATACCACGAACCCAAAGGTTGTTGAAGCTCTTCGAACCAGAGTAGCCTGAGTACCAGTTACCCAAGGCAGCCAAATACATGTAGCCAGTACCACCTGTCTTGGGCCACGTTTGGTCGTTACGAATAGCAATGTAGTTAGCCGCTTGGTTGTTGTACATCGTCAAGTTGTAGAAGTAAGCACCTTTAGAAAGCTCCATGTCCACACCGCGGCCCGTGTTGGGATCGGTGAAGTCAAAGCGAACAAAGCCTTGAGCTGTATCCGAAGAGGTAATCACTTTTTGGCCATAGGCTACCAACTTGTTGGCATCCCAACCACCGTTGTTGCCCAAGAAGGCAGAAGAATCATACACAGACAATTCGAGGATTGCACCAGAGCGAGTCAGTGAGCTCAAGTATACCTTCGCGCCGAAGAGCATCTCGTCATCCACCAAGTCGTGGCGATTACACATCTGTGATCCATCGCCCCACTGCGTGGTGTTAGATGAAGCACCGATGCTGTTGTCCCAGCTGTTGAAGTCCATGGACATCAAAGAGTCATTGACATACATCATGGTCGTGTCAGAGTAGACAGAAACAGAATCCGACAACAAACCGTATACAACGCGGTAGTTACCGTTTGAAGAAGGCGTCCATGCAGTTGCGTAGGTGTTCAACGAGTTGTAGTTCGCGGTGTCACCAGCGGGCAAGCTGCTGATGGTAGAAGAGTTGATGGTCTGAACCAAGGTAGAACCGCTGTAAATCTTCATTTGAAGCTTCACGTTGGTCTGGGCATTGGTACCAGAGTTGATGGCGTTACAGTCAAAAGTTACACCGCGTGCCTGCTTCAACGTTTGGATACCCATCTTGGCAGAACCAGAAGCGCCTGGGCCAAAGATGATGTCCTGAGCAGGAGCACCTTGCCAAGCGGTGAAGCCCAAACGGTTAGCAGGCGTGTTGATGATTTGGATGTCGTCGATACACCAGAAGTAGTAGTCACCGTCAAAACGGAAACGGATCTTAACATTGGACTGGCCACCGATGTAACTACCTGCTTGAATTGTTACCACATCGCTGGTAGAGGTAGAGCTGTTTACAGAAACACTGCTGTTCAAGGTCACAGAATAGGCCCAAGTCGTGCCACCATCCGTAGAGAAATCAACGTAGGTAGCGGGAACGGCTTGTGAACCACCTGGTCCAGCAAAACGACGGTAGTATTGCGTGAACACTAAGTCCACAACGCTGTAGCTCGACAAGTTGATGGTCTCGGTGATCAACTCAGCCACGTGAGGGGCAGCAGCAATACCGTTACCGAAGTTGCCAGCGATACCTGCATTGTCCAAGAAGTCAGAGTCGAATACTACGAAACCGTTAGAGGCCGTCGCAGAAGCAATAGGCGTCTGTGATGACATGTAAGCACCACGTGAACCCACGGTGTTGCTGGGGGTCGTGCTGGTGCCGCGGTACTCCCACTTAGCGTCAGGATCCGAAGTGCCGTTGGCTGTACCGTAGTTCAACCAGGTAGTGGGGATTCCATTGGCAAAGTCCTGAGACCACACAGGGGTTTCAGCGCCGTAGAAAGCCGCCAATTGAGCAGGATTGAGGTGACGCACAGGCGCATCTGCGTTCATGCGAACGCTAGGGGCCGTACGCTCCACATTCTGTCCGAAAGCAGCCAACGAAAGAGCAGCTGCAGCGGCGAAAAGCGTAAGTTTTTTCATGCTAAAGGATGATTGTTGTTGAGAGGTTCCAATATTACGATAGAATCGGAGAAAATCGTTATGCCGTATAGGCTTCGATAGGCGCGCATGTGCAAACGAGGTTTCTATCCCCGTAAGCGTCATCTGCCCTACGCACTGCAGGCCAGAATTTGTTTTCCGCCAATTCCGCGAATGGGAAGGCGGCCACCTGGCGCGAGTAGGGCAAATCCCAAGTGTCACTAGCTACCATGGCCAACGTATGAGGAGCGTTCTTCAAGGGGTTACTTTCTTTGGGAAGCGTACCCGCTGCAATTTGGTCTATTTCCGCCTTAATGGCCAGCATCGCGTCGCAGAAACGGTCGAGTTCGGCCAGTGATTCAGACTCTGTGGGCTCCACCATGACGGTACCCGCCACTGGGAAGCTTACCGTAGGCGCGTGGTAGCCAAAGTCCATGAGGCGCTTGGCAATGTCGGTGACTTCCACGGATGCATCGCGCTTAAACGGACGGCAGTCCAAGATCATTTCGTGCGCACAACGACCATTTTCGCCCGAGTACAAGACTGGATAGGCTCCTTCCAAACGGCTCTTAATGTAGTTGGCATTTAAGATGGCGTATTTGGTGCTGTTCACCAAACCCTTGGCGCCAAGCATTTTGATGTAGCCATAGCTAATCAATAATACCAAGGCCGAACCATAAGGAGCCGCTGAAACAGGACCAATGGCTTGGGCTCCTCCTACCGAATGCGTGGGATGCGTAGGCAAGAACGGCGCCAAATGGGCCTTCACACAGATCGGACCTACCCCAGGACCGCCACCGCCGTGAGGGATAGCGAAGGTTTTGTGAAGGTTCAAGTGGCAAACGTCTGCCCCGATGTTACCTGGTGAGGTCAATCCCACTTGCGCATTCATGTTAGCGCCATCCATGTACACTTGACCACCATGAGCGTGAATGATGGAGGTCGCTTCGCGCACGCCTTCTTCATAAACACCGTGGGTCGAAGGATAAGTGATCATCAAACAGCTCAGCGTGTCGGAATATTTTTCGGCCTTCTCGCGCAAGTCGTTCAAATCGATGTTGCCTTTTTCATCACAGCCCACCACAACGACATCCATGCCCGCCATAACCGCTGAGGCGGGATTAGTTCCATGTGCCGAGGAGGGAATCAAGGCTGTTTTGCGTTGGTAATCGCCGTTGGCATGGTGATAGGCCCGAATGACGAGCAAACCGCTGTATTCGCCTTGTGCTCCAGAGTTAGGCTGCAAGGTGGTGGCATCAAAGCCAGTTACTACCGCCAAGTCGCGCTCCAAAGAAGTGATGACTTCCATGTAGCCTTCCGCCTGGTTCAAAGGGGCAAAGGGGTGAATATTGCCAAAGGATGGCCAGCTCAAGGGAAGCATTTCGGAAGCCGCGTTCAACTTCATCGTGCAGGAGCCCAATGGAATCATCGAATGATTAAGGGCAATATCACGACGCTCCAATTTCTTGATATAGCGCATCATTTCCGTTTCAGAGCGGCATGACGAGAAAATGGGGTGCGTCAAAAAGTCGCTGCTACGAACTAGACCAGCAGGAAGCTGCGTATCGCCCATCGCAAAAGCCACGGTAGCCACGCCCTTCGCCGCCGCCAACGCATCCACCAAAGCTTGCGCATCCGTGGCGTTCATCACCTCATTCGCAGAGATCAATACGCCATTTGCACTGTATCCCACATTGATGCCCGCGGCTACCGTTAGTTGCTTCACGGCCGCTTTGAGCGCATCGTCCGCATCCAGGTGCAGGGTATCGAAGTAGTGACTGTTGAGCTGGGAGTACCCGAGCGCCTTCAAGGCAGCTGCTAAACCTGTAGCTTTTTGGTGAATAGAGGTCGCAATGCGCTTGAGGCCATCCGGACCGTGGTAGACCCCATACATACCGGCCATCACAGCCAAAAGCACTTGAGAGGTACAGATGTTCGAGGTAGCGCGGTCGCGCTTGATGTGCTGTTCGCGGGTCTGCAAGGCCATGCGCAAGGCAGGGGCCCCATCGGTATCAATGGTGCGACCGATGATGCGGCCGGGCATGAAGCGCTTGTATTCCTCCTTCGAAGCAAAATACGCCGCGTGCGGACCACCAAAACCCATAGGGATGCCAAAGCGCTGGGTGCTTCCCAACACCACATCAGCGCCCCAGCTGCCGGGCTCCGCAAGTAAGGTCAATGAAAGCAAGTCAGCAGCAACCGCGACACGGACTTCCTGCGCATGACATGCGGAAACGAAACTGCGGAGATCTTCAATTTGACCTACGGCATTGGGGTACTGAAGGATGGCGCCAAAGAACTCGCCAGAAGGCTGGAAGTTTTCAGCGTCGTCCACCACCAACTCAATGTCCATGGGTACGGCACGGGTTTCCAGCAAGGCTTGTGTTTGGGCAAACACATTGCGATCCACAAAGAATTTATTTGCCTCGCGCTTCTGCTGCTCGCGGCTGCGTGCAGCCATCAAGAGGCTCATAGCCTCTGCGGCCGCAGTGGCTTCGTCCAAGAGGGAGGCGTTGGCGATTTCCATACCGGTCAAATCGATGACCATGGTTTGGTAGTTCAAAAGGGCTTCCAGACGGCCTTGAGCAATTTCGGCTTGGTACGGCGTGTAAGCAGTATACCAGCCTGGATTCTCCAAAATATTGCGTTGGATGACCGCTGGCAATGCGACGGGATGGTAGCCTTGGCCAATGTAGGTGGCGAAAAGCTTGTTCTTTTGGCCCAGCGCATAGGCATGGCGCAAATAATCACTTTCCGACATGGCGGGTGCAACGTCGAGCAGGTGCTCATTTTGGATGGACGCAGGAACGGTCTGAGCGACTAATTCGTCTAGGGAGGCAACACCCACCGCGTCAAGCATGTGAGCTAAGTCTTTGGGCTGGGGACCGATGTGGCGGCCGGCAAAATCTGCCATCATAGCAAAGGGATGTCTAGTTTGAGAGCACAAAATTACTTCCCATATAACCTACCTTGCGCCCTGAAGTTTCGGTTTATGAACGCCTTTTTCCATATTGACGATGCCCGCCGTTTAGATGCCCAGGATGCACTGGGGCATTTTCGGGCCGAATTCCACCTTCCCATTTGGAACAATCAGGAAGTTATCTATTTGACTGGCAACTCCTTAGGCTTACAGCCGAAAGGGACAGCCGCAGCCATTCAGCAAGAATTGGAGGACTGGAAAAACCTCGGCGTCGAGGGGCATTTTCACGCGACAAATCCGTGGATGCCCTACCATGAATTTCTCACCCCTTCTTTAGCGCGTTTAGCCGGGGCGTTGCCCTCCGAAGTCGTCGCCATGGGAAGTCTTACGGCCAACCTGCACTTTGCGATGGCCTCTTTTTACCGACCCACCGCCGACCGCCCCTGTATTTTGGCAGAAGCCAAGGCCTTTCCCAGTGATCGCTACGCCCTGGTTTCCCAGCTGCAGCAGCATGGCTATGGAGAAGCCGAACTCATCGAAGTGCATGGAACTGCGAGCGATGGAGTACCCTCGGATGAGGACCTGTTAGCGGCCATCGAACGCCACGGCCATCGCGTTTGCACCCTGCTGGTTGGTGGCGTTAACTATTTCACAGGCCGCGTCTACGACATGGCGCGCATCACCGCAACCGCCCGCGCCAAAGGCATCCTGGTTGGCTGGGACTTGGCGCATGCTATGGGCAATGTTCCCTTGAAACTGCATGATTGGGGTGTGGACTTCGCAGCTTGGTGTTCCTACAAGTATTTGAATTCAGGTCCCGGAAGTACGGCGGGCTTGTATGTGCATGAGCGCCACCACGGTGCAGAGGTGCATCGTTTGGCCGGCTGGTGGGGACATAACAAGGAAAGCCGTTTTAAGATGGGGCCAACCTTCGAACCCATAGCTTCCGCGGAGGCCTGGCAGGTGAGCAATGCTCCCGTCCTCAGCATGGCGGCGCAAAAAGCCTCCTTGGCGCTATTCGATCAAATGGACCTCAACGCACATCGCGTCAAAGGCCTCGATCTCGCCGGTCGATGCATGGCGATGCTCGATGCCATCGCGGAAGAACTCCATGAACCCTTGGAGATCCTCACACCCCGCGATGATGCGCAGCGAGGCTGTCAAGTGTCGGTGAAATTTGCGCAGCGCGACCGGCGCTTCTTTGAGTCTTTGGTGGAGCAAGGAGTAGTCGCCGATTGGCGTGAGCCCGGCACCATTCGAATGTCCTTCATCCCCTTCTACAATTCCTATAGCGATCTTGCTCGGCTGGAGCAGATCCTGCGTCAATCCTTGACCGCATGAAAAACGTCACCGTCGTCGGCGCCGGCTTGGTCGGTTCCCTCTGGTCCTTGTATTTGGCCAAACGCGGCTACTCCGTAGATGTCTATGAACGCCGTCCCGACCCGCGGAAATCCGGCCGTGCAGAAGGTCGGTCCATCAACCTGGCCTTGAGCGATCGCGGTTGGGCAGCTTTGGAGCAAGTAGGCATGGCAGAGGCCGTTCGGAAAGAAGCCATTCCTATGTACCGCCGCGTTATGCACGACGTAGCCGGCAACTTGAGTTTCCAACCTTATGGGAAGGAAAATCAAGCCATTTATTCCGTATCAAGAGGTGGCCTCAATCGCCTGTTGGTGGAAGCTGCGGAAAGCCACCCCGAGGTCCGTGTCCACTTTGGCCACGCCTGTGTGGATGCCGACGTGGAGGCTGGAACGGCCACCTTTTCGGCAGACGGCGAGACGATTACCTCCACCGGTACTGCGGTCTTTGCCACCGACGGTGCTTTTTCCAAGGTGCGTGCGCAATTTCAGCGCCGCGACCGCTTCAACTATCAGCAAGAATACATTGAGCACGGCTACAAGGAATTGCACATTCCGCCGGGGCAAAATGGAAGCCACCAGATCGAACGCGAAGCCTTGCACATTTGGCCCCGCGGCAAGCACATGCTGATTGGACTTCCCAACCCCGATGGAAGTTTTACGTGCACCCTCTTCTTCCCCATGGAAGGACCGACCAGTTTTGACGCTTTGCAAACGCCTGAGGAAGCTGAAAAATTTTTCCAAGAAGTCTTTGCAGATGCACTGGCCTTGATGCCAGATTTTCAGGATCAATGGGCCAAAAATCCCGTCGCTAGCCTGGTTATTATTCGCTGTTCGCCCTGGAATGTCGGGGGAAAAACGGTCCTATTTGGGGACGCCTCCCATGCCATTGTGCCTTTCTATGGCCAAGGCATGAATTCCGGATTTGAGGATTGCCGAATTTTTGATGCGCTGCTCGAGGCGCACAACGGCAACTTTGAAACGGCCTTTCCGGCCTTCTCGGATGAACGCAAGCCCCACGCAGATGCCATTGCGGAATTGGCCATGCGCAACTTTGTCGAGATGCGCGACCTGACGGCTCAGCCCGAATTCCTCCTACAGAAGAAAATTGAAGCCGCCTTTAGTGCAAAGTATCCCGGCCGTTGGATGCCGCTCTATTCGCAGGTCACCTTCTCGCATATCCCCTATGCGGAGGCATTGGCTGCCGGCAAACGGCAGGAGGCCATTATGCAAACCATTATGGCTCGGCCTGACATAGAGGCCACGTGGAACAGCGATGAAGTGATGGAGGCCATCCTAGCCCAACTCGGCTAGATAGGGCATTTAGCCTTTTTTGAGGGCGGCGCGTACCTTTTTGAAGAGGTTACTACGGAACACATAGTCGACCACCGCGGAATCGTCCGACTGGAGCACCTGGTCCATGGTGCCTTCCCAGGCTTTTCGTCCTTTATCTAGCAAGATGACATGATCGCCAATCTCCAGGACCGAGTTCATGTCGTGGGTATTGATTACCGTCGTCATCCCGAACTCATGGGTGATTTCATGAATAAGCTGGTCGATGACGATGGCGGTTTCGGGATCTAGGCCCGAATTAGGCTCGTCGCAAAAGAGGTACTTGGGGTTCAGCACGATTGCACGGGCAATGGCCACGCGCTTTTGCATTCCGCCAGACAGTTCCGCGGGGGTCTTGCTGAAGGCCTCCGGGGCAATGCGGACACGGTCCAAGCAGAATCGGACCCGTTCTAGCTTCTCCTCGGGTGTCATTGTCGAAAAGAAGTCCAAGGGCATGCGCACATTTTCTTCAATCGTCATTGAGTTGAAGAGGGCCGAACCTTGGAAAACCATGCCCATTTCTTGACGAAGGGCTTTGGCCTCCTTTTTGGACATTTCACCTAGAACCCGGCCGTCAAAAGAAATGCTTCCCTCGTCCGTTTGATGCAGACCCAGGACGGACTTTAGGAAGACCGTTTTACCTGACCCCGAAAGGCCTATAATCAAATTGCACTGCCCCTCATAGAAGTCTACGTCAATGCCGCGAAGCACATGCTGCTCCCCGAATGATTTGTTCAAACCTTCGACGCGTATCATTGAAGTAGGAGATCCGTTAAGATGTAGTTGAACAAAATGATGCTGAAGGACATCGTTACCACGGATTTAGTCGAGGCCTTCCCTACCTCCACAGCGCCCCCTTCCACGTTGTAGCCAAAGAAGCTGCTCACGGTGGCAATGATGAAGGCAAATACAAAGGTTTTCGTCAAGCTGTACACTACGAAGAAGGGCTCAAATTCGTCGAAGTAGCCCGTTAGATAGATTTCCGTATTCACCAAACCCAGCAAATCCCCTGCATAATAGCCGCCAATGAGGCCAAGCGCCATGGAAAAAATGATGAGGATAGGATTGAAGAGCAAGCAGGCAAAGATCTTGGGCAAGACTAAGTAAGATGCGGGGTTAATGCCCATGACGCGCAGGGCGTCCATTTGTTCCGTCACGCGCATGGTGCCCAATGTGGAGGCAATATTTGAGCCCACCTTACCGGCCAGGATTAAACTGACAATAGTTGGGGCAAACTCCAAAATAATACCCTCCCGCACAGCAATGGCGATGTAGCTATCGGACACGAAGGGATCACCTAGGTTAATGGCCGTTTGAATGGTCAAAACGGCTCCCATAAAGACCGAAATGAAGGCCACCAAGGCAATGGACGAGAATCCAAGCAGTTCGATTTCCTTGAAAAAGGATTTGCCGTACTCCCGCCAATGCTCAGGTTTATGGAAAACCTCCCCCAAGAAAAGGAAGTAGCGACCCAGGCCATCCAAGAAGCGGTAAATCATGCTCCGAAAATACGCTAAATTCGGGGCGACATGAGGACAAAAATCTCTTGGGTTCGAATTGGACTCTTTCTATTTATCCTAGCTGCGGCCTGCTCCTGCGGCACGCGCGAAAAATGTAACTGCCCCCACTTCAGCCAAACGGAGGTATCACTGGGCGCCAAGGTCCCCGCATGACCAACTGGACGGTCGTCGCTTCCAAGGTGCCCCTCGCTGCACAT
>DLWR01000162.1:2449-16329 GCA_003444795.1 Cryomorphaceae bacterium | reverse complement strand
CCATCTTCGCCTTCGGTACGCCATTTACTACCGGTTCGAGTTATACGGAAACGGCCAACTTATGCGCAGGTGATTCTGCCAGGGTAATTGTGACGAATCCGGGCTCTTGGTCTACGGAAGTGGGCTTTGACTTGGTTGGTCCTTTTGGGGACACAGTCTCAACGCACACTGCGGGCGCAAGCCTCATGGCCTTCCAAGTATTCAACACCTTTGTGGCGCAGTGTTCCGCATGTGGCGTTCCTTCCGGTGTGACCGCAACGGCTCCTGCATGTACCACGGCTACGGTTTCTTGGAGCTCAGGTAGCCAAGCTACGGGTTCAACGGTTGAATATGGCCCTGCTGGCTTCACTCAAGGTCAAGGCACTACGGTAAGTGCAGCTGCTTCTGGCACCGTGAACTTGACCGGTTTGACTCCAGGTACCTCTTATGATGTCATCGTACAGGACATGTGTAACGGCACGACTTCTGGATGGAGCACTGCGGTGACCTTCACGACAGCGAGCGGACCATTGCCCACCTTGAACCCGAACTTCACTGTCATCAGCATGAACCCTGTGACGATTTCGTTCACGGCGAATGCCAGCGGTCAAGACACGGTAGGTTGGGCATTCTCCAACGGTGCTATCCAAGGTGGCGATGCGGTAACGCAAGCGTTCAGCAGCAACGGCCCTGCATTTGCAGTAGCGGTAGCGGCTAATGCATGTGGAATTGTTGCCGATACCGTTTACTTCACGGTCGGATTGGACGATCTGAATTTGACATCTTTGCGTCTATTCCCTAACCCCACGGCTGGTCAATTCACCGTAGAGTTTAGCCACTTGGATGCCGAAGACGTAGAATTCCGAATTGTCACCCTCACCGGTGCGGTTGTCGCTCAGTTGAGCCGCCATGCCGATGCAGGTACAGTTCGCGAAACCTTCGACCTCAGCAAGACGCCTGCCGGTGTCTACCTAGTCGAGGTACAGACAACTTCGGGACGCAGCGTACGACGCATCGTTTTGGAGCGATAAGCCGCCTAAACGCCTAACGCAGGCTTCACCACCCCCGCCCGGTTTCTGGGCGGGGGTTTCTTTTAAGCCCCCTCAGAGGGCGCGCGCCAAAGTTGCTCCATGCACTTCGCTCGCCCCGCCACGGTAAAGGACGACGGCCATAGCTTGTAAGGTGGCGCCTGTGGTCAAGGTGTCGTCCCATAGCTGAAGTCGACATCCCGGCGGAAGGCTTTGAGCTAGCCAATAGGCGCCGTGGGCACTTTTGCTTCGATCTTCTAGCTTCATCTTGGCCTGAGGGGGACGGTGCTTTTTGCGCAAGACCCTCCAAACGGGGAGCTGCCACTCCTGTGCGAGTCCTCGAACGAGCCACTCACTTTGGTTGTATCCCCTAACCCAATGCCTTCGCCAAGAAAGGGGAGCAGGCACCAGGGCGTCTACGTGCGGGGGCTCATGCGTGGCGGCATAGAGCTGTCCGAGGCGAAAGGCCATTTCAGGGCGCTGTCCAAACTTGACTTGGTGCATAAAGCGCTGCACAGGCTTGGCATCAAAGTCTAGCCAGCATTCTGTGGAGTCTAAAAGAGGAAGGGGATGTTGCACCGATAATTGGGCGGCGTGAACCTCATCGAGGCAGGTGCTGCAGAGGGTGGATTCGGCCAAAACCAATTCGCAAGCGCATGAATAACACACTCTTGGCCATATTTTATCCCAAAATGAGCGCCAGAAAAAGTACATTTGCAGTTAAATACGCGTAAATCATGAGCCAAGAATCGTCTGCTAAACGTCAACGCAACATTATTTTCATCCTGCTCGCCCTGGTGGCAGCACTGGCCTATTTTGCCCTCAACCAAACAAATCAGGTCAATGATTTGGAGGAGGAGAAAGCGGCGTTGATCACCCAATTAGAAGATTATAAGCGCGACTTGGCTGCTCAAGTATCTGCGAATGACAGTTTGAACGCCTACATCGCTCAAGAGACGGCGCGTTTGAATGCCTTGATCGAAAAGGTGGAGCGCGTAAATGCCGCTTCAGCATCTCAAATCAAGAGCTTGCGTGGCGAAGTATTCTCTTTGCGCAAGAAAATTGCCCGTTTAACGGAGCAGGTGGATTCTGTGAATCAAGCCTATGCGGCGCTGGTCGTAGTAAAGGATTCATTGGCGGAGGACTTGACGGAAGAAGTAGGTAAAAATGAGGTTTTGACCGAAACCAATACCCAACTCAACGCCGAGGTGGACAAAGCCTCTAAGCTGCAATTGAGCAGCATCGAAGCAAGTGCCTACCGCGTCAACAACAAAGGAGTAGAAAAAGCGACCGCCTCTGCGGGCAAATCGAATCGCATCAAGGCTTGCATGACTATTGCGAAAAACTTGGTAGCTAAGAAAGGCGAATACACCCTGTACCTCCGCATTAATACGCCTGACGGTCGTGTTCTAGCCGCTGACGGCAAGGACCGTACGATGGTTGTGAATGGAGAGACCATCTTGTACAGCGCTTCTCAAGTCGTGCAGTTCAATGGTGAACCCACCGGCTGTTGCATCGTGTTTAACGTGCGCACCGACTTGGCTCCTGGCAGCTACAGCTTGGATGTGTTTTCCGCTAATGAAAAAATTGGCGAGGCGCGTTTGACGCTGAACTAAGCAGGCATGCGCATACTCAGCCTGAATGGAAATGGCATTCGGGCCTGTCTCAAAAAAGGGTTGGTCCGCTGGTGGGAAAGCACCGATGCGGACCTTCTTCTTTTTCAGGAGGTCCGGTACGACGATGCCGAGGCTTTAGCTGGTTTTTTCTCGGGGTATTGGACTTCGCTGCACGCTGCCGAAAAGAAAGGCTATTCAGGGGTTGCGGTGATTTCTAAGCGGCCGCCTAAATCGGTCGTTCACGGTATAGGCGATACGCGTTTTGATGCGGAAGGCCGAGTCATCCGCGTGGACTTTGAAGGATATAGCGTTTTCAATGTCTACTTTCCATCAGGGGCTTCCAGTCCAGAACGGCAATCCTACAAATTAGAATTTTTAATGGCTTTCTGGGCCCATATTCTGGAAGTGCAGCGCAGCATTCCCCATCTTCTGATTGGTGCGGATTGGAATATGTGCCACCACCCCATTGACATTCACAATCCCATTCGCTTGGATGGAGTGCCCGGTTTTACTCCAGAGGAGCGGGCATGGCTAGACGGGCTACATGACGCAGGTTGGCGCGATGCTTTCCGGCTTTTTTCGAACCAGCCCGATCAGTATACCTGGTGGAGCTTGCAGTCTCGTTCCCGCGAACGCAATGTAGGTTGGCGCATTGATGGCTTTTGGCTCAGTCCAGAGGCCGTCCCCCGGGCTACACGCTGCGTACACTTGCCACAGGCCTTTCTATCGGATCATTGTCCGGTACTTTTGGAATGGGATTTGCCGACTACCTTTGAATAAACCTCACCTCTCTGCTATGCGCATTTCCACTCTATCTCGCCTTCTGCTTGTAGCCGCTCTTCCTGCGGTGTTTGCTGCCTCTTGTGTTTCGCCCAAGGTGCATGCCGAACTTCAATCCAGCTACGACCAAATGGTGGCTGAAAATGAAGCCCTCAAGGTGCGCAGCGACAAGGCCGTCACGGATCTGGTGGAATGCGAAGCCAAGCGCGCCCGTCTCGACGAGGCATTCAGCTCTTTGCAGCGTGACACCACGCAACAAGGGTCCCAGTACCGTAAGCTCTTGCGTTCCTACAAGGATTTAGAGGCGAACTACGACTACGCGCTCAAGAACAACAATTCGCTCGCCGCGGCCAACTTGCGCGAAAACAAGGCCATGCTCGAGCAAATGGAAAAGATTGCCCAGCGATTAGCGAGCAAGGAAGACTCTTTGAAACGCGAGCAGGATCGTCTGATTGCCGTTGAAAAGGCGCTCAAGGCACGTGAGGTGCGCGTAAACGAATTAGAGAGCCTGTTGGCTCGCAAAGACTCTACGGCCGCCTATTTCCGTCAGCGCATTGCAGACGCCCTCCTGGGCTTTGAGAACCGCGGGTTGACCGTTTCCATGCGCAATGGCCAAGTCTACGTGAGTTTGGACAACCGATTGATGTTTGCATCTGGTTCTTGGGATGTCCAAACCGATGGTGCCACCGCACTCGGTCAATTGGCCAAGGTCTTGGCAGAGAATAAAGACCTCAAAATTGCGGTGGAAGGCCACACGGACGATGATGCCTACTACGGCAAGACCTCGGTGAAGGACAACTGGGATTTGAGCGTCATGCGCGCAACGTCTGTGGTTAAAATCTTGGTGAGCAAGGGCATTGAACCTCAACGCGTACAAGCAGCTGGCCGTGGCGAATTCATGCCGATTGCCGCGAACGACACTCCCGAGAACAAGGCCCGCAACCGCCGCACCGAAATCATCATCACGCCTAACCTAGACGAGTTGGTGAACTTGGTGGGGAACTGAGGGTAGAAGGGTCTAAGGGTTTAAGCCCTTTGTCAGCGCTGAGCAAAGTGCGAGCCGCCCTGACTGCTCGCGCGAAGCGCCTGCCAACAAGCTAACTAGCTAACTCGCCCCCTACCCAAAAAGGGCGGCCACGAGGTTTTCCATTCGGGCAACCGGCACTACCTGTACATCTCCCACTTTTCCCGCTTTCACGCCGGATTGCTTGGCACAGAAGACCGTGTCAAAGCCCAATTTCCCGGCCTCGTTGATGCGCTGTTCCAGGCGGTGAACGGGTCGAATTTCTCCTCCCAGGCCAACTTCGGCCGCAAAGGCCATGCCTTGGGGGATGGGGATATCGGAATTGCTGGAAAGGATAGCAGCGCAAACCGCAAGGTCGAGGGCGGGATCTTCCACGCGCAGACCACCTGTGACATTCAGGAATACGTCCTTGGCGCCGAGGCGGAAGCCACAGCGTTTTTCGAGGACGGCCAACAGCATGTTCAGGCGACGCGTATCAAAGCCCGTACAGGAGCGCTGAGGCGTTCCGTAGACGGCGGAGCTGACCAGTGCTTGGACCTCGACCAGCAGGGGCTGCATACCCTCCGACGGTATGCCGACCGCGGATCCACTGAGGCCCTCTTCGCGTTGGCCCAGCAGCAAGCCACTGGGGTTGGCCACGCCCTTGAGGCCTTGGCCATCCATTTGGTAAATGCCGAGTTCTTGGGTGCTGCCAAAGCGGTTCTTTAGGGCGCGCAACATGCGGAATAGATGGTGTCGATCTCCTTCAAATTGAAGAACGACATCCACCATGTGTTCCAAAACTTTAGGCCCAGCGAGGTGTCCGTCTTTGGTAATGTGTCCTACGAGAATGACGGGCACATGGCGTGCTTTGGCGTAGCGCAGGAATTCGGCGGCAGCCTCGCGGATTTGGGAAACCGAACCAGCAGCAGAATCTAATTGCGGATTGTGGGCTGTTTGAATGGAATCTACGATGAGGACATCGGGGTGAATCTGCTCGGCGGCTTGTAGGATTTTAGCCGTAGAAACCTCGGAAAGCACATGGCAACCGGGGCCTTTGAGGCCTATGCGCTCCGCGCGCATTCGGATTTGTTGGGTGCTTTCCTCCCCACTCGCATAGAGCACTTTTTCGCCCAAAAGAAGAGCTATTTGCAAGAGAAGGGTAGACTTGCCAATGCCCGGTTCACCGCCCAACAAGACAAGACTTCCGGGGACTAATCCGCCACCCAAAACACGGTCCAATTCGCGGTCACCCGTAGGTTTGCGCGCCTCCGCATGGCGGTCCACATCGGCGAGTGGCAAGGCTTTCGATCCTGTGCTTGAACCCGAATTAGACCACGCAGTCGTCGGGCTTTCGCGTTCTAGCACTTCTTCCACCAAGGTGTTCCAAGCGTGGCAAGACTTGCACTGGCCCATCCACTGGGGGTGCTGTGTGCCGCAAGATTGGCAGAACCACGCTTTTTTAGTCTTGGCCATGAACGTTATCTGGGGATTTACGAGCTGATAAACCAATGAGTCCAATGACGCCTGAACTCATCAACATGATGGCCTGTGCGGCATGCACAATCGTGGCAAATGCGAGGCCCTGGGCATAGGGAAGCCCAAGGACTACGAGGGCCATCGCTACAAGGTAGTGGTAGGCACCCACTCCACCTGGTACGGGAATCAAGATGCCTAAGCTGGCGGCCATCATTACAAAGAGGCCTTGGGCTGGCGTTACATCGGCGGTGAAAGGCAGTGCGTAAAAACAGACGTATACCATGGCATAGTAGCAGCCCCAGATGAAAAAGGTATGCGCCCAAAAAGCCCACTTGTTGGGAAGTTGACCAACGGCTTTGATGCCTTCGAGCATGCCTTTTAAAAAGTCACGGACTTTAGCGTAGAAGGGACTGGCTTGAATGCGTGCGCGACAGAGCCAAGCTATCAGCGCCCCTATGGAAAGCAGGCCTAGGAAGAGCTTGAACCAAGGAATTCCTGGGCCTGCCTGAGGATCTGTTTCCGATTGCGTTAAGGCAATGAGACTGGAGAGTTCCTCCGAAGCGCTCAAGAAGGCGAGGCCCAGCAAACCGGCCATCATAAGCAGGTCAATGGTGCGTTCGATAAGGATGGTGCCGATTAAAACGTTTACCGGCGTTTTATCCGCGCGGTTCAAGGCCGTGGCACGGGCTACTTCCCCGGCGCGCGGGATGGCCAAGTTCACTAGGTACCCGACGCCTGTAGCGTGCACCGCACGCCATAGGGTCGTTGGATACCCCAGGTATTTGAGTACGTAGGTCCAACGCTGCCCGCGGCTGAGGATGGCGATGTAGCCCAGGGCTACGCTCAATCCAATGTACCCCCATTTCGCTTCTTGTGCGGATTCCCAAACGGCGTTTAGATCCACGCCTTGAAATGCGAAATAGAGTAAGAAGAGGGCTAGCGCTGCAAACCCCGCTGTGCGAAGCCATCCGGGGAGTGCGAATTTGGCCATGAGGTACTTAGTTCAGAAGGTTGGTGTTTTCGTCAGGGAAAAGTACAACAGGCTGAAAGGTTTTTGCCTCTTCTGGGGTCATAGAGGCGTAAGAAATAATGATAATGAGGTCATCTTTTTGGACTTTCCGCGCTGCGGGACCGTTGAGGGTGATTTCCCCCGATCCAGATTGGCCGTAAATCACATAGGTATCGAGGCGTTCCCCGTTGTTGATGTTCACGATGCTCACTTTTTGACCTTCTACCAAATGGGCCGCTGTTGCCAAGCTTCGATCAATCGTGACGGAGCCGATGTAATTCAAGTCTGCACCGGTGACGCGCACGCGGTGGATTTTGCTGTAGAGTACCTCAATCGTCATTGCGCGGCAAAAGTAGGATTTTAGGGGAAGAACTTCGCCCATTGGCTTGGGCGGTATGCCCGAAAAAGGAGCCTTTTGGCTAAGCCTCGCTGTAGCCTTGGAGGACGACCCGGTGGGTGTCAATTAAACGCACTTCGCCGGCATAGGCGGATATGAAGCACTGAATGGGTTCGGGATATCGATCCAAGTACTTTTCAGGGTCCGTCACCGGGTTCATGCTGTCCGCTAGTGCAAAGGAGATATCCTCTAATTGGAGTTGCCCGCCAGCTTCGATGATGGCCCGCATCTCGCGCACGAGGGCTTTCAAGGGGACCGGAAATACGGCGAGTTCTTCTTGTGCAAAGCGCAGCGCCTGAAAGATTTGCGGTGCGGCTTTTCGTTGATCGGCGGTCAATCGTCGGTTGCGAGAGGACATGGCTAGGCCGTCTTTTTCGCGAACGATCGAACAAGGAACGATGCGCGGGCGGTCGCCCCGGAGGGCCGCTAGGCGCTGGATGACTTTGACTTGCTGGTAGTCTTTTTCCCCAAAATAGGCGGCATCTGGCTGAATCAAGTCAAACAATCGGTCGACCACGGTGGCGACGCCCTGGAAGTGACCGGGGCGGAGGGCGCCTTCGAGGCGTTGGTCGAGGCCCAAGAGGTCAAAGTTTCGGACGAAGGGACCATCGGGATAGATGTCGGATTCGCTCGGGAGGAAGGCGGCATCACAGCCTACGCCCTCCAGGGCTGCGAGGTCATTGTCTATATCCGAAGGATAAGCGGTAAAATCCGCGGGATTGTTGAATTGGGTGGGATTTATGTAGATGCTGGCGACGACCACTTCGTTTTCAGATCGTGCTCTTTGAACCAGGGCCAAATGGCCTTCGTGCAGAGCGCCCATAGTGGGAACAAAGCCGATTCGGCAGCCTTTTGGGAGGGCCTGGCGGAATGCGTTCCATTCGGCCCATGAGGTGATCTGTTCTATCTTCTTCAAACCGAGGCCAAAACTAGCGCGAGAATAGGGGAAAATGGCCGCTACGGGTAAATTTTCGTACCTTTGCCGCAATGGCGAAACGACGCATCCTATACATCTCCCACGAGATAAAACCGTACTTCCCGGATACCACCATGTCTAAGGCTGGACTGGCATTTCCGCAAAAGATGAACCAAATGGGGAACGAGATTCGTGTCTTCATGCCTCGCTTTGGGGCCATCAATGAGCGACGCCACCAGTTGCATGAGGTCATTCGATTGAGTGGTATCAATGTGATTATTAATGACTTGGACCAGCCTTTGATCATCAAAGTGGCCTCCATTCCCTCTGCACGCATCCAAGTGTACTTTATCGACAATGAGGATTACTTCAAGCGCAAAGGCACTTGGGAAGACAAGGACAAGAAGTTCTATGCCGACAATGGCGAGCGCAGCTTGTTCTTCTCTAAGAGCGTAATCGAGACCATTAAAAAACTGGGATGGCAGCCGGATGTGGTCCACTTTATGGGCTGGATGAGCGCTCCAATGCCCGTTTACTTGCGCCAATTCAACACAGATGACCCCCATTTTAAAGACACGAAGTTGGTGTATAGCCTCTTTGGGGATGGATTTAAGGGTTCTCTGGACGATGGTTTGACGCGCGGCATGGAGTTTGACGGTGTGAAAAACATGGAAGCGTTCCAAAATCCCACGGCAGACAACTTGTTTGCGGGAGCAGTGGCCCATGTGGATGCAGTTTTGAAAATGACGGACGACGTGCCCCAAGTGCAGCTAGATGCTGCCGCTGCCGCCGGCGTTCCCGTTCACGATGGAGCCTCCTACCTCACCAACCCGGGAGATCTAGAAGCGTTCTACGAGTCCCTTTTTGCTTAAGAACTAGCCCAAAATGCGGAACCTCCTCTTGGCCCTAGCCGCCTTGGCCCTCATTGGGGTGGCCTGCGAGCGCAACACAGGGGAAATCGGTTTAGACTTCGTCGACCAGAACAGCCTAAAAATAGGCAAGCTGGAATCCCTTGAAGTGGTAGCGACCACGGAGGCCTTTGATTCTTTAGTGACCGAAAAGCCGGTCTATTTGATGTTGGGCAGCTATGAAGATCCGGTTTTTGGGAAGGCCGCTGCCAATTTTGCCACGCAGGTGATATTAAGCACCATGCAGCCCGACTTTGGCGAGAATCCCACGGTAGACTCCGTGTTTATGTACCTGCCCTTCATCGGCTTCTATGGCGACACGGCGGCGCCATTTGGGTTGACGGTCAAGCAGTTGGACCAACCCATTTTCGCGGACAGCACCTATTATGCGCACAGTGTTTTCAGTGGATCGACCGTTTTAGCGGATACGGTAGTTCAGCCCCAACCCAGCCGAAAGCGCCGAGTTCCCGGCATGGTGGCCCCGAATGAGGTGATTGGCCTGCGACTTAATACTGCATTCTTCCAGAGCCAAATCGTGGATGCTTCGTCAGACAGTTCGGCAGATTTCTCGAGTAATACCAACTTTTTGGAGTATTTCCGAGGTATTTACGTGGAAGGGCACGCGGACAACCAAGCGATTTACCAGTTCTCTCCCGGGGATCAGGATATGCGCATCCGCTTCTTCTTCTCAAACGACAGTCTGCGTGCGGATACCGTTGGGCCCGGGTATTCGGTGTATGACTTATTGGCCTGGAATGTGGTCAAGAGCGCCAACACGTTTGCATTTGATAAGACGCAAGCGGACTTTGATTTCGATGCCCAGGATACCGTAGCGGGTGAATTAACGACCTATGTGCAGGGCATGGGCGGGGCCATGACGGTGGTGCGACTCACCGGGCTTCAAGCGCTCAAGGACTCTAATTACTTCGTGAACTATGCAGAATTGCGCATTCCTGTTCGCGAAGGCTCTGCGTTGACGTACGCGAATCCGGCCAAATTAACCGCCCTTTTGGTCAGCGGAAATGACCGCTCCTTGCTCACCGGCTATGTGAACGGGGACCCAGGAGGCCAACTCGTGGTGAGCTCTCCCCTTCGGGATCGCGCTTACACACTGGAAATCACGAAGTTCGTGCAACAGTGGCTCAATGGAAAGGACAGCAATGAAGCGAAGATTTTGCTCGTTCCTGACCGTATGTCTTCCTCGGCCGCGCGCGCCGTACTCAATGGCAATTTGGACCCTTTTGATCCGATTCGCGTAGATTTGTACGTAACCAAACCCCGTTAATCCTCGGATTGACGCCAAACCAAACCAACCATGTGCGGCATTGTCGGCTATCTGGGAACGCGTGATGCGTACCCACTTCTCGTTCAGGGACTTAAGCGTTTAGAATACCGCGGATACGATTCTGCGGGCGTAGCGCTGTTCAACGGCCACTTGGAAATTTTCAAATGCAAGGGCAAAGTAGCCGACCTCGAAACACGAGTCGGTCAAGCGCCTTCAGCCACCATGGGCATTGGACATACCCGTTGGGCTACCCACGGCGAACCCAACGACCCAAACTCGCACCCCCACGCCTCCATGTCCGGCCGATTGGTTATGGTGCACAATGGCATCATTGAAAACTTCGCGGCCATCAAGGAATTGCTTCACGGCAAAGGATACACCTTCAAAAGCGATACGGACACAGAGGTTCTAGTCAACTTCATTGAATACATTCAAGATTTGGAAGGTGTGCCATTGGATCAGGCCGTTCGCATGGCCTTGAACGAAGTCATTGGCGCATATGCCATTGCCGTTCTATCCAAAGACGAATCTGGCCAAATGGTCGTCGCTCGCCTAGGCTCTCCGTTGGTCGTGGGTTTGGGCAACAACGAGTACTTTGTGGGCTCCGATGCTACTCCTTTCTTGGACAGCACCAAAAAAGTCATCTACCTAGAGGACGGCGAAATGGCCGTGTTGAGCCGCAGAGGGGTTCAAGTCCGCGAAGTGGCTTCTGATATGCCCGTGGATGCGACGATCCACCAATTGAAGTTGGATCTCGACAGCATTGAGAAGGGGGGTTATGAGCACTTCATGCTCAAGGAGATTTTTGAACAGCCCAAGAGTATTCGCGACACGGTTCGCGGCCGAATTGATCTGAAAACAGGCGTGGTGAAAATGGCGGGCTTGGATGCCATTTCTGAAGCCCTTTTGGATGCTCAGCGCATTCTTATCATTGGCTGTGGCACCTCTTGGCATGCGGGTCTCGTGGGTGAATACCTTCTGGAAGACCTGGCCCGCATCCCCGTGGAAGTCGAATATGCTTCGGAATTCCGTTACCGCAATCCGGTCATCACTAGCAAGGATGTGGTGATTGCCATTTCCCAATCGGGGGAGACGGCGGACACCTTAGCGGCGATCAAAATGGCGAAGCAAGCGGGCGCAACGGTTTTTGGCGTTTGCAACGTGGTGGGATCGTCCATCGCACGCGAAACGCATGCAGGCGCGTACACGCATGCTGGACCCGAAATTGGAGTAGCCTCCACGAAGGCCTTCACGGCTCAGGTGACGGTTTTGACCCTCATGGCCCTCTATGTAGGCCGCACCAAAGGGCATTTGTCCGCCGAACGCTGTGCGCAAATCGCCCAAGAGCTCGATACTATTCCAGCTAAAATTGAGTCGATGCTTGCTTTGGATGCCCGGATCAAAAAATTATCTGTAGACATGGCGGATTCCACCAATGCCTTGTTCCTAGGCCGTGGGTACAATTTCCCCGTGGCTTTGGAAGGCGCCTTGAAGCTGAAGGAAATCAGCTACATCCACGCAGAGGGATATCCCGCTGCGGAAATGAAGCACGGCCCAATTGCCTTGATTGACGAGCAAATGCCCATTATTATCGTGGCTCCCAAAGGGGACATGTATGAGAAACTGGTATCCAATGTCCAGGAGGTAAAGGCGCGCAAAGGGCATGTACTTTCTATTACGGGCGAAGGAGACACGGAAGTTCGTGCCCTCTCAGATGCCATCATCGAAATTCCAGATACCCTGGATTGTTTGAGCCCCTTGCTCACGACGGTGCCCTTGCAGCTGCTGAGTTACCACGTAGCCGTTTTGCGCGGATGCAATGTGGACCAGCCACGCAATTTGGCGAAGTCGGTTACCGTGGAGTAGGGAGAGTAAAAGGGTTTGAGGGGTAAAAAGTTGATGGGCTATGGCCTGCTTCTTTGTTGGGGTTGGTCCAAATGCCCCTAGCATACTCGCTTCTAGCCGCGAAGACACTCTCCAGCGCCCTAGTACGCCATAGGCATTCTTTTGGCTACCTTAAAGGGACAGAAAAACACACCCTATGAATCGTCGCGACTTTATCACGAAATCGGCCCTTACCGCAGGGGCCTTTACGATTGTACCTCGTTTTGTTTTAGGCAAAGGCTATACCGCCCCGAGCGATACCCTCTACATAGCGGGTATTGGTGTCGGAGGTCGGGGTGCTGGCGTTTTACAAGGCCTTCACAAGACGGGAAAAGTGAAGTTTGTCGCTTTTGCAGATGTGAACGATGCGGCTGCCGCGGATTCATATAAGGCCCACCCCAAGGCCTTGACTTTTCGCGATTTCCGAAAGCTCTATGAGGCTCATTTGGACCAACTAGACGCGGTTTTTGTGGCCACGCCCGACCACACGCATGCGGTGGCTGCTTTGCCCTTCATGCGCGCCGGAAAACACGTGTATGTGGAAAAGCCGCTGACCCATACGATTGCAGAGGCGCGCTTACTGCGCGAGGTGGCCGAACAAAAGGGCATTGTGACGCAAATGGGCAACCAAGGATCTTCCAGCGATGGCATACGTCAAGCGCGGGAAATCATCGAAGCCAACCTGATTGGACATGTTTCTGAAGTGGACTGCTGGACCAACCGTCCCGTTTGGCCTCAAGGCATGCGGAGTATAACGTCTGGCGAGCCGGTGCCTTCAACCCTGGATTGGGATTTGTGGCTGGGACCAGCGGCTGATCGCCCCTATCATTCGGCATATTTGCCCTTTAAATGGCGCGGCTTTTGGGACTTTGGAACAGGAGCCATGGGAGACATGGGCTGCCATATCATGGAAACGCCCTACCGCGTATTGGGAAGTCATTATTTGGGCTATCCAACGGCTGCGGAAGCTTCATGCACGACTGTATGGTCCGGTGATTTTGAAGAGGCTGATTACGGGGAACTTTGTCCCCCTTCGTCCATCGTGCGACTTGAATTCGGCGACGAAAAAGTTTCGCTCAATTGGTACGACGGGGGCCTGATGCCCAAGCGGCCTGCGCGAAGCCACAACGGGGCGTTTATTCTGCCCGAAGAGGAAAAGCTGGGCAATTGGGATGGCGGGTCCATTTTCCATGGCGAAAAAGGCATCCTAATTACAGACACGTATTCAGGCAATCCGCGCGTGTACTTGAATGATGGAACGCGCCCAGAGCTACCCAAGCCTCATTTGGCCCGAGTAGAAGGCGGCATGAGTGGTCACATCGCGCAATTTGTGGATGCCTGTTTGGCCAATGATCCCAAAGCGGTGAGCTCACCCTTCTCCTATGCCGGTGGGCTCACGGAATCGGTCTTGATGGGCAATTTGGCGATTCAAGCCTACCAGCACAAGGTCTTGAAACCAGGGAAAAAGCTTGGCGACTGGGCCCCATTTGAATACCCTGGCCGAATGAAAATGCTCTGGAATGGTGAAGCCATGCGTATCGAGAATTACCCCGATGGTCAGTCTTGGGTCACTGGTAGCTACCGAGAAGGCTGGGG
>DLWR01000162.1:1300-2115 GCA_003444795.1 Cryomorphaceae bacterium | reverse complement strand
CTACACCATTGGGTTTGGCCCGCACATCCTTTTGTTTTCCGTGAAACGCAAGTCTTTATTCTGGAATCCGGACGACTCCCCGTGCCTTTTTGCTTTTACCCTTTTTGTAGGTCTCAAATTGGTAGGCCACGGATAGGAGGGCCGCTTGACCGTTCAATCCACCTGACATATAGCGATTGGGCGACCATTCACCGTCATTGTAATTGAATTGGGTGTTGAAGCCTGGATGAATTTCGGCAGCCACATAGAAGTCCTGGTTGATTCGGTACTGAATACCCAAAACGTAAATGAGGTTGGGCATGATGTAGTAGTAGCTATTGTCCGTGCCCGGGGGAACCTCGGATACCGAACGACTCATACTCATTTCTATTCCCACTAGAGGACCATGGAAGAAGCGCATATTGGAATTCAGATCTTTCCGCCATTCACGACCTAAAGCGCCGCCCATGCTCACCCATGAGGATTTCTGCTGGCTAGGCTCATAGTAATTGTGGCCAAATTGAATGTTGCCCAATTGCATGCGCCAAACAGCCTTGTCTGTCTTTCCGCACTTGTACAGGGTTTTAAAGTTTAGCGGAGCACCATACATGAAGCCATAGGATTGCTCCAATTGAACGCCGAGTTCGTGGTGGCGGGTGGTGGTTTGGGCCGAAAGTGCTACGGTGGCCACTAAGCTGAGACTGGTGAAAGCAATGCGTAGGTTCATGGGAGTCAATTTTACCCCGAAAATATTGCAAATACCGAGCCGAAGCGATGGGGAGAGGGTTAAAGGGTAAAAGGGTCTAAGAGTTGAAGGGTGTTGCTTTGGGCTGATT
>DLWR01000162.1:0-1009 GCA_003444795.1 Cryomorphaceae bacterium | reverse complement strand
TTTAAAAACTGGGGCAGTCCTAAAAGCACTCAAACGTTTAAACTACCGCGCCTCTCTTTAACCCTTTAACCCCCTGACTTCCCTAAAACTCCAGGATCATCCCGATGGTGGGGAGCGTTCGGCCCGTATCGGAGCGAAGGAGTTGCATTTGGTAGCGGCTTGGATCAGTGGGATCGAGCAAAGGAGCCTTGGTGTCCGGATCGCGTACGACCGTGAGGTAGGGCATGAGGGGGATGTCCCCGCTTGCCAAGTTTTGCAGGTCCAAGAACCAACTCAAGCTCCTGCCTTTGTGTGAGTCCGTTTTGTCGATTCGGAAATCCAATTGCGTGAAGGATGCTAAACGCTCGCTGTTGACCAAGTTGTAATCAAATACGCCGCGCTGCAAGATGTCCCAGTTGGCCACCAGAGCGGAGGCGCTTTCGTTGAAGGGAGTGTAGGGGGTGCCCGAGGAATAGCGCCACTTGAGGCCCCACTGCCAGCCTTTGCCCCAAACTTTTCCAGTCGTCACGCTGAGGGTGTGGCGGCTATCCCACACAGATGGGGCCCACTCGCCAGTAAACGTTTGGAATTCACTGATGCCGTAGTTGTAGGAGCCCATCCACCAGTAGTGACCTTTCAGCTTTTGCTGAAGGAAGAGTTCAAATCCACGCGCTCGGCCTTCCGCATTTGGGAGGGAGGGTTGATCGCCCACGGCCACGTATGTGCCGATGGCATTGGCGTAGGCGATCTGGTCGTTCACCAAGTAAGGAGCATTTCGGTAGCGCTTGCTGTAGACCTCCATGCTGACCCGATAGGTCTTGCCATTTTTGTATTCAAGGCCTGCGTCCACGTGGTCGGTAGTGGTAAAGCGCGTGAAGCGACCATGGTGGCTGGCACGATTGGCGGCCAACAAGATTCCCGCGGGCATTTGCTGGTAGCGACCTACATGGCTGTTCGCGGTCCAATGCGAAGTGAGTTGGTATTTGTAGGATGCCCGTGGGGAGAGCTGGGCCAAGGGATTGACCATGCT
>DLWR01000152.1 GCA_003444795.1 Cryomorphaceae bacterium | reverse complement strand
TTACCTGGGAATGGCCGCACCCCGGACAATGGGTGGTGGGGTTTTGGTTGCTTTTAGCGCTGTTTGAAACCTTGCGCGCCTTGTCCTTTGCGAAGAAAGCCAAACGGCGTGGATTGCTGATTGGCTGGATCGGGATTCTATGGGCGTGGATTCTGAATCCTTGGTTGGGCGACGACGCCATGTCGGGCGCCATTTTGGCCGTCTTTGCGGCTCCTCATATGGTCAATCTTCAAGCCTACTTTAAACGGCCTTGGATTACGCGAATGTTGGATGTCAGCATGTTAGCAGCAGCCTTGGGGGCTGCCTTGCTCTAAGAATTAGTGCATATCCTCGTTTGGGAAGAAGAGCGCCTTGAGTTCGGTCGCCTCGTCGGGTTTCATTTTACCAGACAGGATGAGCGCCAATTGCCGGCGGCGCAAGGCACTATCAAAACGTTGTTTTTCTTCCTCAGTCTCTGGCAAGACGGCGGGAACTTCAATGGGGTTGCCCAGTTGATCCACCGCGACAAACGTGTAAATGGCCTCATTGCACTTCGTGCGCTCGCCAGAACCTCGTTGATCCTCCGTGAAGACATCCACGAAAATCTCCATGGAAGAGGTGAATGAACGACTCACTTTGGCTTCCATGGTGACGATAGCACCTTGCGGAATGGCCTGCTTGAAAGACACGTGATTGACAGATGCCGTGACCACCGTGCGACGGCAGTGGCGGTGCGCGGAAATAGCCGCACAGCGATCCATCCAACTCAAGAGTTGACCTCCAAATAGGTTGTTCAGATTGTTGGTGTCGTTGGGAAGTACAATCTCCGTCATGACGGAGAGAGACTCAGAGGCGCGTTTCTGCTTCATTCGCTGTAAATCCAAACCGCAGGGAAGGCCGCTTTGGCCTCTTCCTTCGCTGCTTGAGCAGCTTCTCGGTTTGCAAAGGTACGAAGGGCCACTTTGGTCAAGCCCACCTTGGAGGTGAGGACTTTAGCGGGGTATCCAGCATCTTGAAGGGTTTTGACCAATCGGTGGGCATTTTGCACTTCGGAGAAGGCGCCAACGACCAGGGCATAGGAAGATTCTGACGAAACCCTTGCCTTGGGATTAGCCGCGGGAACTGCAGGAACCGCGGTGGTAGTTGCGGGGAGTTCATCTTCCAGAACTTCGGGAATCTCTACATCGGCTTCGTCCAACGACCATGCAGGCAGGGATTGTTGGCCAAAGGTGTCTGCAACGGCAAGTTCTTCTGGCGCAGGCTCAAACCAGGTCTGCACATTGTCTACCCACTCTTCCCACTGAGGGCGGAAGGAGGCGTTTTGCACAAAATCCCGGAAATCTGATTTGGTGGTTCCCAAGGCCAGTAAGCTCACAGCGCCGGTCACGACTGCTGCGGCACGAAGGGGAGCGAGCCATTGCTCCCGACGGCGTTGCACTTGGGGAATAGGGAGACTGTAGCCTTTTTCTTGGGTGGGTTGATGGCGCTGCGCCAAGGGAGTCACTCGGAAAATGGGCAGACCGTAGGCCTCTGGCAAGAAATTGCTCTCAATAGCCGCCTGAAACACCCATTGAAGACCTGTCTTGGAGAACGACCCAATGCCATCCAAGCGCAGGCGCTTTCCTTCAAGGAGTTGGCGGTTCCATGTATTCACCGTAGCCGCAATGGCGGTTTGCGCTTGTTGGGCATTGAGGCCCTCAAAACGGCTGAGGTGGTTAATTAAAACTTGGCTGGGTCCGGCGACAGGGGTAAAACTCAATCTGCGTGCGGGGGGCAAAAAGAGGCCCGACTGCAGTTGAATTTCTGCGCCAAAGCGCTGGGCTTCTAAACGGCCAAAACCAGGCACATCCACGCTATCTTCTTGAAAAAGAAGGTGGAAAATGTGCTGCTCTAAGGGGTAATGCAATCCCGCCATGGACTAGCCAAGTTACTGGCTAGGATCCCCTTTTTAAAGAAGGAGGTCAAAGAGTTTTCAACAAACAATCCAGGCTAGAAATCCCCTCAAAACAAGGGGCGGTAGCCGTGGCAGTAGGGAGTGCTTCCCTTGTGGTTGTAGTAGTCTTGGTGGTAGTTTTCAGCTGGGTAGAAAACAGCGGCCGGAAGCACCTCCGTGGCCACATCGTAGCCTTTGGCTTTGAGCAAACCAATGAGCATTTCTGCGGTCGCTTTTTGCTCCTCATTGAAGTAAAAAACGGCACTGCGGTATTGAGGACCAATGTCTGGACCTTGGCCATTGCGCTGTGTAGGGTCGTGTGTTTCAAAAAACATACGAAGCACCTGTTCGTATGTCGTTACGTTGGGGTCAAAGAGGACTTCGGTAGCTTCGTAATGTCCGGTGCGCTTGGTGCATACTTGCTCGTAGGTGGGGTTTTCCACGTGGCCACCCGTGTAGCCTACCGTGGTGGAAACAACGCCTTCAATGCGTTGAAGGAAGTATTCGGTGCCCCAAAAGCAACCGCTCGCTAGAATGGCTTTTTCCATGGTACTGTCTGTGTTTTTTGTGCCTTCCACCAAGGTGGAAGCAGGGGGAGTGGGTTGACTTTGGCAAGAAAGGCCGAGAAGAGAAACGAAGGAGAAAATCCAGGCTTTCATTAGAGATCCATATCGACGCCGCCCATGTCCATTCCAGCACCTTCACCCGGTCCACCTCCACGGCTTCCGCGCATGCCGCGGGAGCGTTCGGGGTTACCAAAGTTGTACTGGAGCGTCAAGAAGCCAATGCGGCTTTCCCTGCGACGCATGAACTCCACGTCCAAGAAGGGCGTGTACTGGTCGTACCGGAAGCGACGTTGGTTAAACACATCACTTAAACGTGCAGACAGGGTCCAGTGTTTATCCAGGAAGTCAATTTTATAGCCCAAATCAATGAACTGAATACCTCGGCGGAAGCCCTGCCCGGTAGGCCCAGAGCCCCATTGGTTGTAGGTGATTTGGATTTGCTGCTCCTTGGGAAGATTGAGCATGAGGTTGCTTCTGCCTTGCCAGCCAAAACCGCTTTGAAGAATACCTCCTCCTACGTTGTCGCCGTTGATGACCGAATAGAAGGCATCCGCACTCGCTTGAAGCTGCACAGACTTGTTTATGCGCAGCATGGCGTTGGTACTCAAACCAAGATTGTCCCGGGTGTTGAAGTTCAGCCAAGTCATCATCAATACGCCGCTGGGTAGGGGTTCCATATAGCGGGACATCATGTTGATGGTGTGGCGCCCGTACATGGAGCCGGATAGGGAGCCCCATTTGCCAAATTGCACCACGTTCAACTCCATGGAGTGGGTGTATTCGGGTTTTAGGTCGGGGTTGCCCTTGCGCAGTCCACTCGGGTTTGAGTAGTCAATGTTGGGGTTCAAACTGCCGCCCCAATGGCCATCAGGTCGATTTACGCGCATGGAGTAGCTCGCCTGAAAGTCGAGGCCACGGCGCGGGCTGTAGGTCAAATAGGCACTGGGAAAAAGACCGGGATACAAACGTTGCAAAACAGAACTGTCGCGTAGGACGATGTCGATCAAAGCCGTTTCGTAGCGCAAGCCCACTTGGCCCTTCCACTTTTGGGAAAGTACGTAGCCAAATGTTCCATAGCCTGCGTGCATGACCTGATTCATGTCAGTGAAAAAGCTGCGCAGGGTATCGGCCACAAAGCTTGAAGAAAACAAATCCGGCAGTTGACTAGCCGCACGCACCTCCACATTGGCACTTTGAGAGGTTCGCCACCCAAAGTCTACCCGTGCTTTATCGTTCAGGGGCCATTCAACGTCCGTTTGGAGATTGAGGCGCTTGGAGTTGCCAGGCACGTCAAAGCGCTGCAAGTAGGCACCGTACGTGAAGGCCGTGGGGTAGAGCGGGTCTACCGTAAAGTAGTTGTCGTCCACATCGTGGTCTTCTCCCCATGAATAGTTGGCATCGGCCGTCCATTTTTTGTTTTCATCCTCAAACTTGCGCTCGTAGTGGAAGGAGGCATTTTGATTTTGGCGGGTGCTGGTCTGATAGGTGTATTGAGTAGCGCGCGCAGGGATGCCGTCTTTGCCGGTGTTCACGAAGTAGGCTGAGTCCCAATCCACACCAGAATTTTGGTCCGCGCCCAAAGAAAAGCCGATCGAATGCTTGTTTTGAATGTTCCAATCTAAACCAATTCGGGCATTGGTGCCCACATTGTTTCGCAAGCCCAA
>DLWR01000110.1 GCA_003444795.1 Cryomorphaceae bacterium | reverse complement strand
ATTGAAATTAATGGGGTGCGCAAGATGGAGGCCATTGAATCTTATGGGGTGAAGGTGATGTCCATTGGCTTCTTTGCGGGAACGGACCAGGCCGTTGTTTGGCGCGGTCCCATGGCCACCAAGGCCCTGAATCAGATGCTCCAAGAAACACATTGGGGCGACCTCGACTTTTTGCTGATTGACTTGCCTCCTGGTACGGGTGATATTCACTTGAGCATGGTTCAAGCCCTGCCTATAACCGGGGCGGTGGTCGTTTCTACCCCTCAAAATGTGGCCCTTGCCGATGCGCGCAAAGGCGTGGGCATGTTCCAGATGGACGCCATCCAAATTCCCGTCCTCGGCATTGTGGAGAATATGGCCTACTTCACGCCGGCTGAATTGCCTGACATGAAGTACTACCTCTTTGGGAAAGAAGGGGCACAGCAGTTGGCGAACCAGCTGAGCGTGCCTTTCCTTGGAGAGATTCCGCTCGTTCAAAGCATTCGCGAAGCTGGAGACGTGGGCCATCCCGCGGCACTCCAACCTAGTGGCCCCAATCCGGAAGCATTTGCCACTGTGGCCCAGAACATGATTTCTTCGTTAGCAGATCGCGTCGAGAACCTTCCCCCCACTGAAGCGGTTCGTATTACGACGATGGCTGGCTGTAAAACCAAACCCCGTACCGTATGAGCGACCTTGAATCCCGCGTTATGAAAGCCTTAGATGAAATTCGCCCCTTCTTGCAAAACGATGGGGGAGATATTCAATTGGCCGAAATCACGCCGGATTTTGAGGTGCATGTTCGCCTGCTTGGGGCATGCGCGGGGTGCTCTGTCAACCAAATGACGTTGAAAAACGGTGTAGAAACCACAATTAAAAAGCACGCGCCCGAAGTGGCGGGGGTTCACCACCGCCATGACTGAGATTCGCCAACACCTGGTCGTCTTACTTGCCGGAGATTCTGGCGATGGCATCCAGCTATTGGGCTCCCAGCTTATTCGGGCAGCGGCTCAAAGCGGGCAAGATGTGCGAACGCTTAGCGATTTTCCGGCTGAAATCCGCGCCCCACAGGGTACGGTGTCCGGGGTATCTGGCTTTCAGTTTCAAATAGCGTCAGAAACCATCTTTGACCCGGGAGATGCGGCGGACGTATTCGTCGCCTTCAATGTCGCCGGTTGGTTGAAGCACAAGCACAAGCTAAAGCCAGGGGGCATACTTATCGCATCATCGGATGGCTTTGATGCGCGGTCTAAGGCCTTGGCTGGTTTGGCCCCCGATGAGCAGCCGCTTGAAGATGCCAAGCACAGCCACCAAGTATTAGAGGTGGACGTCAAAAAAATCACGCAAGAGGCGTTAAAAGAGTCCGCTTTGGGCACCAAGGAAAAGAACCGAGCGAAGAACATGACCGTTTTGGGCGTTCTCTCTTGGATGTATGGCATGTCCCCGGCAGCCATGGAAGCAGACCTAACGCGTCAGTTCAGTGGAGAAATTGCCGAAGCCAATTTGATGGCCTTTAAAGCGGGCTATCACTTGGGAGAAACGGCTGAATGGACGGCCTACCGCAAAGAAGTCCTTCAGCGCCATGCGGCTCCGGGCACCTACAAAACCCTATCCGGAAGCCAGGGTATAGCCTTGGGCATTGCTGCGGTGGCCCATCAACTTGCCCGCCCCGTGCTCTATGCGGGCTATCCAATTACCCCGGCCTCAGACATCCTGCACGAAGTGGCCCGCCTGCGCCCAGAGGGGGTTCGAACCTTTCAAGCGGAAGATGAAATCGCCTCGATCACCGCGGCTATTGGGGCTTCATTTGCAGGGAATTTGGGCGTAACGGCCTCTTCCGGACCTGGAATTAGTTTGAAAGGGGAGGGGCTCGGCTTGGCTGTGATGCTGGAACTCCCCCTGCTCGTTGTGAATGTGCAACGCGGCGGTCCAAGTACCGGTCTGCCCACCAAGATGGAACAGTCCGACCTCCTGCAGGCGCTCTACGGTCGACATGGCGAAGCGCCCATGCCTGTCATGGCCATCAAGCGCACCGGAGAATGTGTCGATGATGTCCTGCTAGCGGCCAAGATGGCGGTTGAGGCGATGACGCCCGTTCTGCTGCTGTCCGACGCCTACATTGCTAATAGCGCAGAACCCTACCGTCTGCCTTCGCCATCCGACTGGTCGCCCATTATACCTAATGTGGTAGAAGGTAAGCTTCCCTACCATCGCAATGCAGAAGGGGTGCGGCCATGGACCATCCCCGGAACCCCCGGAGGAGAGCACCGCATTGGCGGCCTAGAGTCTGAAGCGGAAACCGGCAATATCTCCTATGACCCCGCCAACCACCAGGCCATGATTCATACGCGGGCTCAAAAAGTTCAAGCGGTCACGCGTTTTTATGGGCCACTCTGTGTGGAAGTGGGGGATGCGGAAGGCGATTTTGTCGTTATCGGCTGGGGGAGTACCTACGGGGCTTTGCGCACGGCCGTGGAAAACTTGCGCGCGCAAGGGCTTCGAATTACCCATCTTCACTTGAAGCACCTCTTCCCACTTCATCCAGACCTCAAGCCCTTCTTGGCGGGATTCCAACGCGTGGTGGTGGTCGAGATGAACGAAGGGCAGCTGATTCGCCATCTGCGCGCAGAAGGTATTTGTTCCCCTGCGTTCATCGGAAAAACAAGCGGGCAGCCCTTTGGGGCCGCAGAGCTCCAGGCACGTCTCGCCACCTTAATCCAAGCAAAGTCATGACTGGTAAGGAGTTTCTATCCGATCAAGAGGTGCGCTGGTGCCCGGGTTGCGGGGATTATTCTATCCTAAAGCAGTTCACGGAGGTTTTAGCGACTATGGGTGCAGATCCTGCGAACACGGTGGTGGTTTCGGGTATTGGCTGCTCGAGCCGAATGCCCTACTACGTCCATTCCTATGGCATCCACAGCCTTCACGGCCGTGCGCCCGCCATAGCTACGGGGATCAAGTTGGCCAATCCTGCATTGGATGTTTGGCTCATCACTGGAGATGGCGATGCCCTTAGCATTGGAGGCAACCACCTCATTCACGCCTTGCGTCGAAATGTCGGGGTGCCCATCCTTCTCTTCAACAATGAAATCTACGGTCTCACCAAAGGCCAGTATTCGCCGACGTCTAAGCCCGGTCTTCAAACGAAATCCACGCCCACAGGTAGCATTGACCACCCCGTCAATCCGCTGACGCTCGCATTGGGCGCGGGAGCCACTTTTGTGGCCCGAAGCATGGACCGCCATCCCGTACACCTCAGAGGAGCCATGACCGCGGCCAAAGAACATGGGGGTGCCGCATTGCTGGAAATCTACCAAAACTGTAATGTCTTCAACGATGGAGCGTTTGAGGTCTTTACGGACAAGAAAACGCAGAGCGATCATGCTATTTTCCTGGAGAACGGCCAGCCCATTACGTTTGGGGCGGAAGGGCAGCGGGCCCTCATCCTCGAAGGCGGCCAGCCGGTGGAAGTGTCCCTCTCTGACCGCTCCGCCAGCGAATGCTGGATTCACGACGAGCGAGACCCCATGAAGGCCTATGCTTTGGCGCGGATGGTGGGCGAAATCAGGCCTTTTGGCACCTTGTACCGCGAGGAGCGCCCCACCTTTGAGTCCCAAGTGCACGCCGCGGCGCACAGCACGCGTAGCATCGAGGAAGTTTTTGCGCTGGGCCGAACGTGGACAGTAGAGTAGGGCTCCTCTTGAGCCCAAGGGTTTAAGGGTAAAAGGGTCAAAATGTGAAAGTCCTTTTCCTACTCCCGCTCCTCAAATCAAAAATTAGCACAGCCCAACGAAGTGCGCTGCTGCTCAAACAGCGAAGCACCCGCATACCCTACATTTGTAGCACGTCAAAAGGCGACAAGCATGGAAGATTTTTAGCATGAAAAGAGTGGCCCCCAAGGCCATTCAACCCTTAAACCCTTCCATCCTTCAACCCTTCGACCCCTTCAACTCTTTAACCTTTCTCCCCCGCATGG
>DLWR01000167.1:8217-9523 GCA_003444795.1 Cryomorphaceae bacterium | reverse complement strand
CATGGATCGCGTAGGATTCCAAAACGAAGACAGCAAGCGCCACAAGAGCACTCCTGCTCCTAAACAAGAAAAATTCCGCCGCTACCAGCCCTAATGGAAGCGCTCTACGCACGCTTTGACGAGCGTGTAGGAATCTGCTCAGATAGCCGTGCATTGGCGTCTGGGCAGATTTTTTTTGCCCTTAAAGGCGAGCGCTTTAACGGTCACCAATTTGCAGTACAGGCTTTAGAACAGGGTGCATCCGCCGTAGTCGTCGAAGATGTACCCGACGGCCTAGATGTAAAAGACCCGCGTGTCTTTCATGTTCCCAGTGTTTTGCAAGCCCTTCAAGATCTTGCCCGCCATCACCGCCGGCAGTGGGGCAAACCTATCGTGGGCCTAACCGGAAGCAACGGCAAAACCACCGTGAAAGAATTATTCGCTTCAGTCCTTGGGCAAGCATTTCACGTACACGCCACCAATGGTAATTACAACAACCATTTGGGAGTGCCCTTTACCCTGCTTCAGTTAAAGCAGGAACATGAAATTGCCGTTGTGGAAATGGGCGCCAACCACCAAGGCGAGATTGATGTATTAAGCCGAATTGCCGAACCAAGCCTAGGCTATATCACCAATTTTGGCCGAGCACACTTGGAGGGTTTTGGCGGAGTCGAAGGTGTGATTAAAGGGAAAACAGAACTTTACCGCTACCTGCAAGCCTCTGGTGCAGAAATTATGATCAATCCGGACGACGCGCTCCAAGTTCAACATGGCGGACCCGACGCCCTCCCCTTTTCGGCAGGATTAAATACATGGATGGAGGGAGATGGCTTTGTTCACATCAGCGATGGCACATATAGCGTTAAAAGTCATTTGAGCGGTAGTTTTCAGGGCACCAATTTGAAAGCGGCCTGGACCCTTGGTTTACACCTCAGCATGTCTCCAGAAGCTATTTGTGCCGGCATACAGGCCTATATCCCCACCAATAATCGCGGGGAACTCCGCCAAACAGACCGAAACATCCTTTTCTTGGATGCGTACAATGCCAATCCCAGCAGCATGGAGGCGTCTTTTCGCTATGCCACAACCAGCCATCCCCAGATGGTCCACCACTATATCGCAGGGGATCTATTTGAGCTAGGCATCTACGCGGAGGAAGAACATCAGCGCATGGTGGATCTCTTCGTGGCGGAAGGAGCTGAAAATGTTTGGCTGGTCGGGGAGGCCTTTGCCGCAACGAAGCATCCTGCCCATTACCGGGCCTTCAAGACGACCGAAGAGGCCTTAGCCGCCCTCCAAATCGCCCGCCTACAGAACAGCTATGTGT
>DLWR01000167.1:0-7987 GCA_003444795.1 Cryomorphaceae bacterium | reverse complement strand
CCGCCCTCCAAATCGCCCACCTACAGAACAGCTATGTGTGGATTAAGGGGTCGCGAGGTATGGCCCTGGAGCGCTTACTCCCTGCTCTATAATTTTCGCCCTTAGAGGGAGACGCGGAGGCCGGTTCGGACCCCGAGGAAGAGAGGAAGTTCGGTGTAGCTGCGCCAAGTGGCACCCTCCTCCAAATCGCCAAAGCCATAGTCCATGACGCCCATCAGTAGGAAGCTCACGTACTCATTGATGGCTACCGTTGCACCCACCTGTATTCCTGCCGTCCAAAATTGCGGGGCATACACCGGATTTGCGAGGGCACTGTGCTCAAAAGAAATGGCTTTTCGATAGGTCACCGTGGGCCATGCCTCCAAAGTCACTTCATCGCTGAGGTGCGTCACCAAGCCTGCGCGAATAGGAATCGACCAATAGCGGGCCTTCACGTCTTGAACCTCGTCATTCTCCAAACGGTGCGCGTAGTTCACCCAGGTTTGGCCCACGCCCACGCCTAAATAAAGCGGACGAAGATTAAAATCTACGGAGAAACCGGTCTCCCCTATCAAGCGCGGCAAAAACTTGTCCGTCACCTCTGGTTGGACGCCGTTTAAATCTGCCCCGATTCGGCGAAAAACGGTGCCAGGTTGGCCATAAACATTGAAATTCACCACCCGCTGGCGTACGTCGCTGTCCGTGTAATACCTTGGCTGACTTTGAGCCTGAGCGACCCAACCAAGCGTTAAAAGTGTGGCAAAAATTAAGCTACGCATGCGGCAATTTTTTCGTGAAAAGCTTTCAAAAGGTCGGGAATTCCCGCTGGATTTTTACCACCGGCCGACGCGTAAAACGCTTGTCCGCCACCACCCCCTTGGATATAGCTTCCCAATTCACGGACCCATTGTCCCGCATTCACGTGATTCAGAGCTTCTTGTCCTACGCCTAGGTGGAGCTGGGCTTTGCCATCCGTTTCGATGGCCAGGGCAATCACAGCGTTGGGGTGGGCATCTTTGATTTGGAAGACCAAATCCTTGGCGGATGCGGCATCTAAGGTGACTTGGGCCGCAATGACGCGGTAAGGGCCTACGGCCTGTGCGGCTTCGAGCAACTCCCCTTTCAAATTACCCGCCTGAGCACGGTTCAACTCATCTACTTTGTTTTGCAGCTCGCTCACCTCCGCTCGCAATTCACGGATAACTGCCACGGCATCTGCATGTTTTGCTTCGGCTAGAACGTCCGCATAGGCTTTGCGCTGCTCTAGCAAATAGTTCATCGCCGCCTCCCCTGCAAGGGCCTCGACGCGGCGCACACCCGCAGCTACAGACGATTCACTCAGCAAGATAAAGGTGCCGAGTTGCTGCGTATTGTCCACGTGTGTTCCGCCACATAGCTCAATGCTTGGGCCAAACTGGATCACCCGAACCGAATCTCCATATTTTTCGCCAAAAAGAGCCATAGCGCCCATGGCTTTTGCCGCATCGACCGACATATTTTCGTGCACCTGGAGCGGCAAAGCGTCGGCTATCATGCTTCGAACCTTAGATTCAATGGCCGTCCATTCGTCCTGGCTGATTTTTTGAAAATGGGAGAAGTCAAAGCGAAGACCGCCTGGCTGGACCAAAGAACCGCGCTGTTCCACATGCGTACCCAATACTTCACGCAAGGCATGGTGCATCAAATGGGTGGCAGAGTGGTTCTCCGCCGAGGCCCGACGGCGCTGTCCATCTACCTGTGCATGTACCATTTCTGTCCAGGCGCTGGGGGCAGCCGCTAGATGATGAAGAATGACCCCTGTTTCCTTGGTGGTGTTCACCACGGCGATGCATTCGCTTCCAAAGGTCAAGTACCCTTGATCGCCAATTTGGCCTCCTCCTTCGGGATAGAAGGGCGTGCCTTCCAGCACCACTTGCACCAAACGACCCTTGGGCGTCTCCACTTCACGGTGGCGAAGGACACGGCAATGGGCATCCAACTGGGTATAGCCTACGAACTTATCGCTTTGTCCTGATGAGAGCTCCACCCAGTCACCCACTTTTTGAGCGGAAGCTGCACGCGAGCGCGCCTTTTGCTGTGCCATTTCATCGGCGAAGCCTGCTTCATCCACGGAGAGGTTGTTTTCTCGGCAAATCAACGCGGTCAAATCGAGCGGGAAACCAAACGTATCGTAAAGTTCAAAAGCACGCGCGCCAGAAACAATGCCCCCCTTAGCTTCTGCCATGGCGACATCCAAGCGCTTCAGCCCTGACTCCAAAGTGCGCAAGAAGGCACTTTCCTCCTCGGCAATTACTTGTGCGACTAACGAGCCTTGTTGATGAAGTTCTGGGAAAGCCTCGCCCATGGCCTCCTGCATAACCGGGACCAAATGCGTCATGAAGGGCTCTCGGAAGCCTAAATCAGAATAGCCATAGCGGACTGCGCGGCGCAAGATTCGGCGGATCACATAGCCTGCACCACCTGAAGCGGGAAGTTGACCATCGGCAATGGCAAATGCCACGGCACGAATATGATCCGCAATGACGCGGAAGGCAATGTCGATGCGCTCGGCTTGGCCGTATACATGGCCGCTAAGGGCTGTCAACTTGTCCAAATAGGGCTTAAAAACGTCTGTATCGTAGTTGGAAGACTTTCCTTCGATGGCACGGACCAAGCGTTCAAATCCCATTCCCGTATCGACGTGCTGAGCGGGCAACGGAACCAAAGAGCCATCTGCCTTGCGCTGAAACTGCATGAAGACGAGGTTCCAAATTTCAATCACCTGGGGATGATCCGCATTGACAAGGTCGGCACCGGGCTGCGAAGCACGCTCTGCGGCAGGGCGCAAATCAATGTGAATTTCCGAACATGGACCGCAAGGACCCGTCTCTCCCATTTCCCAAAAGTTGTCCTTCTTGGAGCCGTTCAAAATCCGGTCAGCCGCCACGTGTTTGAGCCACATACCACGCGCTTCCTCATCGGATGCCAGTCCATCGCCGGCATCGCCGCCAAAAACAGTCACGTACAACTGCTCAGGGTTCAGGCCGTACACGTCTGTCAGCAGTTCCCAAGCCCAGTCAATGGCTTCTTGCTTGAAGTAGTCGCCAAAACTCCAGTTTCCCAACATCTCAAACAAGGTGTGGTGGTAGGTGTCGATACCCACTTCCTCCAGGTCATTGTGCTTGCCACTTACACGGAGGCATTTCTGCGTATCCGCGATCCGAGCATGCTGCGCCGGACGAGCACCGATGAAGACATCCTTGAACGGATTCATGCCCGCATTGGTGAACATCAGAGTGGGATCATCCTTGATTACCAGGGGCGCTGAGGGCACAATGGCATGGCCTTTGGAAGCAAAGAAGTCCAAAAAGGTGGTACGAATTTCCGAGGAAGTCATGATTGCCTACTTTTGAGGGACTCCAAAATTACGGGAAAACCCCCGGCTATGCGGAAAACGAAGTATATATATGACCCATTGACCTTGGCGTATCACAAAGTGGAACGCACTTGGCGGCATCGACTGCGCGACACAAGCCTTGTTTTACTGGCCTCTGTCCTGCTGGGAATTGTTTTTTACTTCGTTTTGGAATCCGTTTTGGACTCCCCAAAAGAGAAAGAGCTCAAGCGCGAATTGAATGAGGTTTTACTCACCTACGAACAGCTGGAAGACCGTATTGACGAATTGTCTTTAGTGATGGGGGATATGGAACAGCGGGACGACGAGGTCTACCGCGTGGTCTTTGAGTCCGAACCCCTCGCAGATGAGCTGCGCTTGTCGAGTATCGGGGGCGCCGCAGAGCGCTATGAGGCCATTCGCGGATTGTCCAATGCCGCATTGCTCGAACGCACCGCTCGGAAAGTGGACGAACTCACAAAGCGCATTGCGGTCCAATCGGAAAGTTTGGATGAGTTGGCCAAAATGGCCACCAATAAGGAGGCGCTGATGAATGCACTGCCGGCGATTCGGCCCGTAAAGGTGAAAGCGGGCGTGCGATTCTCCTCCGGTTTTGGCTACCGCGTCCACCCCATCTTTAAAGTGCGAAAAATGCATGCTGGCGTGGACTTTACCGCGAAGAAAGGTACCCCTATTTACGCGACCGCAGATGGTGTCATCATCTCCAACGATGTATATGGCGGGCGAGGCTTCGGAAAGCATTTGACTATTTCGCATGGCTTTGGCTACCACACGCTCTATGCCCACATGGATCGGGTCGTGAAGCGCAGAGGCCAACGAGTCAAGCGCGGCGATCTCATTGGCTATGTGGGCAACACTGGACAATCGACGGCGCCGCATTTGCACTACGAAGTCATTCGCAATGGCAAGCGTGTGAACCCAATTAACTACTTCTTTAACGAACTGACGCCTGCGGAGTACGACGCGCTCGTAAAGGCTGCTGCTTCCTCTAACCAAAGCTTTGACTAAGATGCCTATTATCCCGTCTGAATGGACCAAACGCTATTACAGCATCGGAGAAGTTGCAGAAATCTTCGAGATCAATGCTTCCGCCTTGCGCTTTTGGGAGAAAGAATTTCCTGAATTGTCGCCCAAGAAAAACGAACGGGGTGTCCGGAAGTATACACCCGAAAATATGGAGCTCATTCGTCAGATCTACCATCTGGTCAAAGAGCGCGGGTTTACGCTCAAGGGCGCTCGTAAAAAATACAAGGAAAATCCAGCGGATACCGCCAACAATGAAGATGTGGTACGCCGTTTGCTAAAGATTAAGGGAGATATGGAATCCCTCAAAAAACAACTTGATTCACTGAAATGAAACGTTCTACCCTTGTAGTTCTGGCGATTGTCGCCTTCATCCTTGGCCTCATCATGTGGGGCGTCAGCACGAACAACCGGTTCGTGACTTTAAATGAAAACATCGAAGGCCAATGGGCCAACGTGCAAAGTGCCTACCAGCGCCGAGCAGATTTGATTCCCAACTTGGTATCAACCGTTAAGGGCTATGCTGACTTTGAGCAAGAGACGCTCACGGCCGTTATTCAGGCGCGTGCCAACGCCACCTCGGTCAACCTCAATGCTTCCGACCTGAGCCCCGAAAACATCGCCGCTTTCCAGAAGGCCCAAGGTGCCCTTAAAGGCTCTTTGGACCGCTTGCTCCTCACAGTAGAGCGCTACCCGGACTTGAAGGCCAACCAGAACTTCTTGGCGCTCCAAAATCAATTGGAAGGCACGGAAAACCGCATCAACGTGGAGCGTGACCGCTTCAATAAGGCCACAAAAGAATACAACAGTGCTATCAAACGCATTCCGGCCTCCATCATTGCGGGCATGGGCGGATTTGAAGCGCGTGGATATTTTGAAGCAGAGCAGGGTGCTGAATCCCCTCCGGAAGTGTCGTTTGAATGAAGAACCTCCTGAGCCCTGAGCAGCAAAAAGCGCTGCAAGCAGCCATTCATGCCGCGGAATCTACCTGTTCGGGGGAAATCCGAGTACACATCGCATCCACCTGTACACGGGATGCCTTAGTGGAAGCACGCTATTGGTTTCAGAAATTGGGCATGCACAAGACGCAGTTGCGCAATGGCATCCTTTTTTATCTGGCCATTGATAGCCACCAGTATGCCATTTTGGGCGACCAAGGTATTCATGAAAAGGTAGGCCAAGCCTACTGGGAAGGCATTCGCGATGCCATGCAGGCTCAACTCAAAGATGGGGATTGGGTCGGTGCTTTATGTTCCGGCATCGCTCAAGCTGGCGAAGCGCTAGCCATGTATTTTCCGAATGCCGGGGCGGCGGATGTCAATGAACTTTCGGACGAAATCAGCACCTCTGCTTAATGCCTAGAGGGCTTCTTCTCGCAATAGGGATATGGTCGTGCAGCATGGCTGCGCAACCCTACCCTAAGCCTGACGTGCGCGAAGGATTAGTCATCCTCCAAGGAAGCACGAAAGCAGTGCTCCAACCGAATGAGGAGGCGCGACTAGAAGCTGTTTTACAGGCCATTAATGACTCTACCTCCACCCAAATTGCGGTGGTTTTTGTGGACTATTGTGCAGACGATATCAATTTTGCCGCTGCTCAGACACTGACGGAATGGGGCATTGGCCAAGAAGGCAAGGACAATGGCGTCTTGGTCCTAATTGCCCTCGCAGACCGCAAGTTGGCTATTTCCACCGGCTATGGCGTGGAAGCCACCCTAACAGACTTCCAATGTAGCCGCTTGATCCAAGAAGTCCTCACCCCTGCTTTCCGCGAAGACGCATATGTGGCTGGCCTAGAAGAAATGGCTACCCAGATGGCCCAGTTACTCAGTGGACAGTTTGACGCCATTGCATCCTATTCCAATTCCAAAAAAGCAGAACGGTCAAAACGCCTAGGATTCTTGCTCCTCGTCTTGATCATTGCCGTGGTTTTGAGCATCAAAAACAAAGGCGGAGGTCATGGCCTGGGCGGTGGACGAGGTTACTGGGTAGGCCCGATGGGCGGCGGCTATTACCGCGGTGGATTCGGTGGCGGACGTGGCTTTGGCGGTAGCGGATTCGGTGGATTCGGCGGCGGTATGGGCGGAGGTGGCGGTGCCAGTGGCAGTTGGTAGTTTCTTTCGGCGCTTTTTCCGACCTTTGCCCTAAATACTTGAGATTATGAAAAAGTGGGCCTCTTTACTCGTGGTTGCCGTGTCTTTGGCTGCCTGTTCCGCTCCAAAAGCAACAATTTCCCAGAAGTCTGCTACCCAGTACAGCGCGGTAGTCACAAAAGCAGCTAACCAGTATATGGAAGTTGTCGATGTTCAATTGACGGACGGTGCTCAATGGGCTTCAGGCTCTTTCCGCCTGACTGATGAGTCGGGCAAACGCACCATTTTGAACCCAAAAGGCTATGCGGCATTCGGTATTCAAATTGTGACCCCCGCTCTGGCATTTGCTCCTAATCAAGCGTTGATTTCATACCGTTTGGAGGAGGAAGGTGCCGTGAAATCTATGCTTTTGAGCCTGCAAGGTCTTCCCGCACCTGTGGAAGCCAACGCGCGTCCCACCTTGGCGGAATAACCCCACGTAAACATGGTGTACATCCAGCGCCGGGAAACCTTTAGTGCCTCCCATCGATTGTACAATGCCGCTTGGTCGGATGATCAAAATGAGGCAGTGTTTGGCAAATGTTCCAACCGCTACGGCCATGGACACAACTTTCAGCTCATTGTGACCGTTAAAGGCGACGTGAATCCCGATACCGGTTTTGTGATGAATTTGGTTGACCTGAAAGACATTATGCATCGGGAAGTCATTGAGCATGTGGACCACCGCAACTTAAATGAAGACGTTCCTTTCCTGAAGGGTATACAGCCTTCTACTGAAAACTTGGCCATTGCTTTTTGGGATCGTTTGGCCCCTGCGATTGCTGCCAAAGGAGCCCAGCTGCACAGCATTCGCATTATCGAAACGGAAAACAACTTTGTCGAATACTTCGGAGCATGAACGCATACATTTTCCCCGGCCAAGGTGCCCAGAGCCCAGGAATGGGTCAAGACCTCTACGAGGCGCACAAGGACCTTTTTGATCAAGCCAATGCCATTTTGGGATTTGACTTGACCTCTATCATGTTTGGAGGCAGCATGGAGGACCTAACCCAGACCAAAGTCACCCAGCCTGCTATCTTCCTTCATTCTGTCGCGAAGGCCATGAGCCTCGGAAATGCTTTTCAGCCAGATATGGTTGCGGGCCATTCGCTAGGTGAGTTCTCTGCCTTGGTAGCCGCGGGAGCCTTATCCTTTGAAGACGGCATGCGCTTGGTTTCCCAACGCGCATTGGGGATGCAAGCGGCCTGTGAAGCCGAACCGTCCACCATGGCGGCCATCCTGGGTTTGGACGATGCTGTAGTTGAAAAAATTTGCGGGGAAACGCCTGGCTTAGTGGTTCCCGCCAACTATAATACCCCTGGTCAATTGGTTATTTCTGGGGCGACCGCTGCCGTGGAAGCCGCTTGTGAGGCATGCAAAGAAGCGGGTGCAAAGCGCGCGCTCCTCTTGCCTGTGGGAGGTGCCTTTCACAGCCCGCTGATGGCCCCCGCCGGCGAGCA
>DLWR01000074.1 GCA_003444795.1 Cryomorphaceae bacterium | reverse complement strand
GGCCATGGACTGCCGATCAAGCTCAAAGCATCCGAGAAAAAGGCCGCGATTCAAGCTGCACAAGCACTTGGGCTTAAAGTGACTGGCGTAGACCTTTTGCAAAGTGATCGCGGACCGCTGATTCTCGAGGTCAACTCCTCTCCAGGTTTGGAGGGGGTGGAGCGCACAACCGGTATAGATGTAGCTGGAGCTATTATTGATTTCATCGAGGAGAACTACCGTGCATCCAAGGTGAAAAACCGGGACAAAATAGGCGCTTGATGCACAGTTTCTGGGGAAATCGGACAGACAAACAGGTTCATTTAGAGCCCGAGGAGGTGGTGCATGCCACCAAAGTACTTCGTCTCACCCCCGGTGCAGAGATCTTCGTTTTTGATGGCAGTGGTACGGTTTACCGAGCTGCCATTGAACGGGTAAGTAAAAAAGAGGTCGTCGCTAATGTCCTGGAGGAACTTCCGGACTACGGTGTGGTATCGGGCCATTTGCACATAGCCATCGCGCCCACCAAGAACATAGACCGCATGCATTTCTTCTTGGAAAAAGCCGTCGAAATGGGGGTACATGCCATCACCCCTATTTGGACCTTTCACTCCGAGCGTAAGCATTGGAATGCCGAGAAGGCGTTAAAAATCATGAAAGGGGCCTGCACCCAGAGCCACAAAGGCACACTCCCTGTTTTGCATCCGGCCCAAACGCTAGAAGCCTTTCTCCTCCAAGCCCACGAAAGCCGTCGGTATATTGCGACCTGCATCGATAGCCCTAAGGAATCTTTGGTGGCCTCTTTCGTTACCCATCCATACGATTCCAGCTTGGTGCTTATTGGTCCTGAAGGGGATTTCTCCCCGGACGAATACGCGTTGGCCGCGCAAAATGGTTTTCACCATGTGCACTTGGGGCCCCACCGTCTCCGAACGGAAACCGCAGGCATTTATGCCGTTGCCGCCTTTGCGCTGCGCCTACAAGGGTAATTCCTCACGAAAACCGCAAGAAATCCGGGTCTTCAATCGGCGTGTTTTGCAAGAATTCTGCGGCTGATTCAATTTCTGTGGCAATCACGCGATCTCCAAGAACAGCAGGCACTTTTTCACGGTAGGCAGCAACGAGTGCGGCAATGAAGCTACCCCCATCTCGGCCAGATTGCTCTAGGGCAGAAACTGCGGCTATCCATTCCATGCCGAGGAGCGTCCACGTCCTCCCCAAAACTTCGTGGAGATGAACCCCCGCAATACTTCCCATACTTACATGGTCTTCCTGACTGGCCGAGCTGTCGATGCTATCGGTGCTGCTGGGATGTGAGAGGACCTTGTTTCTGCTCACGAGCGAGGCGGCGGAATATTGAAGAATCATAAGTCCGCTTTCGGTGCCAGGATTCAGGGCCAAGAAAGGCTTTAGTCCGCGCTTACCTAGGCAGAGCTGGTTGATTCGGCGTTCGGAAATACTTCCCCATTCACACAGGGCCATTTTGCCGTAATCCAAGGCTAAAGCTAGAGGCTGACCATGGAAATTGCCTGCCGAAATCACCTCTCCGTCTTCCGTAAAGACATTGGGATTGTCCGTCACAGACTCCGCTTCGCGCAGCATCACTTCAGTCACGTGCTGCCAAACATCGTTGGATGCGCCATGCACCTGCGGTACGCAGCGGAAGGAATATGGATCCTGAACACGGACCTTAACCGGCTGAAAATCGGCACTATCCTGAAGGAAATCTCGCACTCGAGCGGCCACCAAGGCCTGACCGGCATGGGGACGCACGCGGTGAATGCGTGGATCAAAAGGCGCTGAACTGCCATCGAAGCCCATTAGCGAAGCGGAAGCCACCAAATCGGCCCAGTATGCGATGCGCTGAACTTGTATAGAAGCCCATAAGCCATGCGCCAACATGAATTGGGTGCCATTGATTAAGGCTAAGCCTTCTTTAGCGCCCAGTACGATGGGCTGTAGGCCCTTGCTCGCCAAAGCTTCCTCACCAGAAACACGATAGGCGCCCACTAAGGCTTCGCCCTCCCCCATGGCGACCAAAGTCAAATGACTCAAAGGGGCCAAATCTCCTGAGGCACCCAAACTGCCCATAGAAGGGACACTGGGCAAAATGTCATGGTCTAGTAAGGCATTTAAGGCCTCTACAGTACTCCATTCCACCCCGGAATATCCTTGGCACAAGGCTTTGACTTTGCATGCCAGCATAAGTCGAACCAATTCAGGCCCTACTAATGGCCCCGTTCCCGCGGCATGGCTTCGGATCAAATTGGCTTGCAAGGCAGCGAGTTCATCGTCTGCAATTCGAGTGGTACACAAACTCCCAAAACCCGTATTGATGCCATACATGGTATCGCCTTGGGCCATTCGCGTCAACAGTGCTTGCCGATTGGCTACCACCCGCTGCTTACTATCAGGATCAAGCCCAATGCGGGCTTTTCCAAGGGCTAGGGATTCCCAATCAGACAGGGTCCAGGTTTTATGGAGGGCGAGTACTATTCTTTTCATACCGCTTTGACGTAAGGGTTTCAACAAAAGTACAGCGTCCGTGTTAGGTGAGGTATGCAGCATCCTATTTTCATCGTTGGACACCGCCAAGGGATTGGCCGGGCCCTTACCGAACTTCTTCTATCTCAAGGCCACAGCGTCATTGGGCTGAGTCGAGGGGTTTGCGATCTTGAGCATCCGGGGTTGACTTCCATGGAGCACGATGTGCGAGAGCTTCGCATGGAGGAACTTCCCTCTGCCCTTTCCGGCCTGGTGTACGCTCCAGGAAGCATTAACCTAAAACCTTTCAAGAGCCTGAAAGAGCAGGATTTCTTAGATGATTTTTCCTTGAATGCCTTAGGCGCTGTCCATGCCTGCCAAATAGCGGAGAAGGCTTTGAAAGAAGGGCAAGGCTCCGTCTTGCTTTTCAGTACCGTGGCCGTAGCTCAAGGGATGCCCTTTCACGCGTCCATTGCCATGGCTAAAGGGGCCGTAGAAGGCCTTACTAGAAGCTTGGCGGCCGAATGGGCACCCGCTGTCCGCGTAAATGCCATCGCCCCCTCTCTCACGGATACCCCCTTGGCCAGCAAATTACTCGGAAACGAGGCTAGAGCGCAGGCTGCTGCGGAGCGTCATCCCCTCAAGCGGGTGGGTCAAGCCAAAGACATTGCTGCGCTTGCCGTAAGCGTGCTTCAATCCCCTTGGATGAGTGGAGAGATCATCGGAATCAACGGCGGTATGGGCCGGGTTCGCGCATGACACACTCCTATCTTCCGGAGGACTGGTCGCAGTTTGAAGGGAAACTCCTCCATAGCCAGGGCCTTGACCATTACGGAACGTTTGAATCCACCGCTCCATTGCCCTATGCCCGCCTCTAAGTCTGTTAAAAAGGCCCATTTGCCGACTAAAGACTGTAACGTCTGCGGAAGACCCTTTTCTTGGCGGAAAAAATGGGAGCGAGATTGGGAAAACGTGAAGTATTGCTCGGAACGATGCTCGCGGCAAAAGAAGACGCTATGATCGGCCGCTTAATCCTGGGAGATCAGCTCAACCCCCAACACTCTTGGTTTTATAAAATCGAGCCTGACACTGTCTGCTATTACTTCATAGAGTCGGTAGAGGAGCTCACCTATGCGCCGCACCACCGGCAGAAAATGCTTGGATTCTTGGGGGCCATGCGCCAATTCGCATCGCAGTTAGCGCAGGCTGGCCATCGTGTTCGTTACCAAGAAATTGCGAAAAAAATTAGCGATATTCCCTCGTTTCTTGTTGCCGAAAAAACCGCGGGACGTGTTTCCCGTTGGGAAATTCAAGAGCCCGATGAATATCGACTGGATCAGGCACTCTCACCAATCGTTGACCACGTCGTTTCCTCCGAACATTTTTTAACGGATCGCCATGCTGTTGCTCGCCATTTTAAGGGCAAGAAGACCTACCTCATGGAGTCCTTCTACCGTCAAATGCGGAAAGATTCAGGCATCTTGATGGACGGTGATCAACCCTGTGGTGGAAAGTGGAACTACGATGCGGACAACCGACAACCTTGGCCCAAGGGACACCAAGCGCCCACTAGCCCCTTCTTTTCCCATGATTTGAGCGAACTGGACCTGGAATTAGACGAAGCGGGACTGGCGCGCTGGGGCGAGAGTCGAGCGGACGCCTTCCCCTGGCCCCTTTGCCGAGAAGAAGCCATGGAAGTTCTAGAGGCCTTTGTGGCCCAACGCTTGAGTCATTTTGGCCCCTACCAGGATGCCTTGGTGGAGCACCAGCCCTTCCTGTACCATTCCTTGCTCAGCTTTGCTCTAAACACTAAAATGCTTCATCCCCAAGAGGTTATCGAAGCAGCTGAAGCCGCTTACCGGAGTAGCCAAGTGCCCCTGAATTCGGCGGAGGGCTTTATCCGCCAAATTTTAGGTTGGCGCGAGTTTGTGCGTGGGATTTATTGGGCCGAAATGCCCGGATATGGGGACGAAAACTTCTTTGACCACCAAGCCACGCTGCCCACTTGGTTTTATACGGGAAAAACGAAGATGCGCTGTGTCGCGCAAGCGGTGCAACAAAGCCTAAACCATGCCTACGCCCACCACATTCAGCGCTTAATGGTCACTGGAAACTTGGCACTTCTTCTAGGTAGCGATCCCAATGAGGTAGATAAATGGTATTTAGGGATTTACATCGATGCACTTGAATGGGTAGAACAACCCAATACGCGTGGTATGAGTCAGTACGCAGAT
>DLWR01000008.1 GCA_003444795.1 Cryomorphaceae bacterium | reverse complement strand
GTGGGCTATGACGGCGTGGCGCTGTATATCTCTAATTGAAGGCTGATTGGCTAGTTGGCTTTGCAAAAAAACACGAAAGTCCAGGCGCGCAGCGAAGGTCCGGCACACCATTTTAGTGTAAATGAGATTAAACGTTTAAGCAATCACGCTGAAGCGCAAAGCGCGAGCGAACTAGCCCTAAATCTAACAGCCAACTAGGCCTCAGGCCATTTGGCCCATCATCCGAAGATGCTGCACGTGCGAACGAACCGCGCTCGCAAACGTCTTGAATTCATGGTACTGCACATTGAACTCAGCCGCTGTTTCCTTAACGATTTTGGACAAGTCTGGGTAATGGATGTGCGAAATTCGGGGGAACAAATGGTGTTCTACTTGGAAGTTCAAACCGCCCAAAAACCACGTTAAAAATTTGCTCTTAGTCGCAAAATTGGCGGTGGTTTTCATTTGGTATATGGCCCACTCATCTTCGGTTTCCAAAGTCTCACCGGCCACGTATGGAGTGAAGGAAGCTTCGGTCACTACATGCGCCAATTGGAATACAATAGACAGAACAAAGCCCGCAGTCATACCCATTAGCATGAATCCACCAAGCCAAGGAAGGAATCCTAATTTCCACATGGGCAAGCCAACGAAGAGAACCAAATGCAAGGCTTTCCATGCCCAAAAACTGATGTGCTGAAAGCGGGTCAACTTAGGAATAGGTACTTGACCCACCTTCCCAGAGAAATACTTCTTGTAGTCTGTGTAGACAACCCAATAGATGTAGAGCAGCGCGTACAAGGTGGAGAAGTACAGGTGCTGGAAGCGGTGAAAACCACGGCGCTCCTGGCCTGGAGCCATGCGCAACAAGGAGCCCGCATCAATGTCATCGTCTACGCCTTCAATATTTGTAAAGGTGTGGTGCACGGTGTTGTGCTTGGTCTTCCACATGAGGATACTGGCACCTAAAAAATTCACGGTATGGCCGGCCATTTCGTTCAGCCAGTTGTGCTTTGAAAAACTTCCATGCGCGCCATCGTGCATGATGTTAAAACCAATGGCCGCTGTGAGCAGGCCCAATGCCAGCCACAGCATCCAAGCCGTTGAGAAGCTGGGGGCAGCAAGTACCAACCCAAGGTAGGCGGTTAGAAAGCCACCGATCAAAATACCGGTCTTGACATAGAGCTTGGCATTGCCCTTGGGACTGATATTATTTTGCTCAAAGTAGGCGTTGACGCGCTTGGTCAATTCCTGGTAAAAAGGTTGGCCTGCTTTGGGTGCGAAGCGTGGGGCACGGAAGCGAATTTCGGACATAGTTACAAAGGTATGCGTAAAGAACCCTGGAACCGTTCATGCAGTTCATTATTGATTGGCTAAAAAATCGTCACGCTTTAGAAAAGGGCAGAAGCGATTTTTTCGGTGGCATCTGCCTTCCCCATGGTGTAATAATGGAGGACTGGGGCGCCTTTTTCCATCAATTCCTTTGATTGGGCGATGCACCATTCGATGCCCACTTCCTTGACGGCGGAGGGCGTTTTGGCTGCTTCTACCGCGTCGACCAAATCATCGGGCAGATTGAGGTGGAAATTGCGGGGAATTGTGGCCAACTGAGAGGCCGTTGCAATGGGCTTTAAGCCTGGGATGATGGGCACGTTGATCCCTGCCGCTCGGCACTTATCCACAAAGTCAAAGTAATGCTGGTTGTCGAAGAACATTTGGGTGACTACATATTCTGCACCGGCATCCACCTTGGCTTTGAGGTGTTTGATATCCGTCTTCAGCGAGGGGGCCTCAAAGTGCTTCTCGGGATAGCCTGCCACACCAATGCAGAAATTGGAGGGATTGCTATTTTCCACCTCGTCGTGCAGGTAACGGCCATGGTTGAGGTCGTCCACCTGTTTGAGCAGATCTAACGCATAGGTGTGGCCGTGAGGTTCCGGCTTAAACGCCCCTTCTGCCTTGAGGGCATCGCCGCGCAGGACAAGCACGTTGTCAATCCCTAGGTAGTGCAGGTCGATAAGGGCGTATTCGGTTTCTTCTCGGCTAAATCCGCCACAAATGACATGTGGAACCGTATCTACTTTGAACTGGTTTTGGATGGCGGCACAAATACCTACCGTACCGGGACGCTTACGGGTATGGACCTTCTCGAGCAAGCCGTTTTCGCGCTTCTTGTAGATAAACTCCTCGCGGTGGCTAGTCACGTCCACAAACTTGGGCCCAAAGGCCATGAGGCGCTCAATCGTTCCAAAGAGTTCATCAATCCGAGTGCCCTTCAGCGGAGGCAAGATCTCAAAGCTGAACAGGGTTTTGCCTTTTGCGGCTTGAATATGGTCTACGACTTTCATGGATTTACAGGTCTAAAAGTGGGCTCAGCCAGCGGGCAGCATCCTCGATGGAAATGCCACGACGCTGGGCGTAATCGTGCAATTGGTCTTGGTCAATTTTGGCCAAACCAAAGTATTTGGCTTCCGGGTGGCCGAAATAATATCCGCTCACCGCGGCGGTCGGGTACATGGCCTTGTGCTCCGTCAACGTGATACCTGTGTGCTTGGTGGCATCCAGCAACTGGAACAATAAATCTTTCTCTAGGTGGTCCGGGCAGGCCGGATAGCCCGGCGCGGGCCGAATTCCCTGGTAGGACTCGGCGATTAGGCTTTCATTGCTAAGGGCTTCTTCCGCTGCATAGCCCCAAAACTCTTTTCGCACGCGTTCGTGCAGGTGCTCCGCAAAGGCCTCTGCCAATCGGTCTGCGAGTGCCTTCAGCATAAGAGCGCTGTAGTCATCTTGGGCGGCCTCGTATGTTGCTACACGCTCGTCTAAGCCATGGCCCGTAGTAACCGCAAAGAGGCCGAGTGTATCCTCCCCCGCTGGGTCAATGTAATCCGACAAAGCGGCATAGGCGAGGCCCTCTTTCTTTTTGCCTTGCTGGCGCAGGGTGAGGAAGCGGTGTTCGTCCTTGTCGCCGTCCGTCACCACGATGTCGTCGCCGTCCTGTCGTGCAGGGAAGAATCCATACACGCCGTCCGCGCGCAACCAGCCTTCTTCGACCACCTGCTGGAGCATGGCCTGGGCATCCGCAAAGAGCTTGGTGGCTTGTTCCCCAACCACGGAATCTTGGAGAATTCTGGGGTACTTCCCATGAAGATCCCAGGCCATGAAGAAGGGGGTCCAATCGATGTAGGGGACCAAGGCCGCCAACGAGTAATCGGTTAATGGGAAGACGCCGTACTCCGCGGGCTTAGGGGCTTTTAGCGCGGGGTCTACGACGACGCGTTGACGTCGCGCATCCTCGATGGCAACAAAGTTGCGCTGGTTGCTTCGGTTGGCGTATTGCTCGGCGAGGCGGTCGTATTCGGCTCGAATATCCGCGGCAAACCCAACGCCTTCTGCGCCGAGCAATTTTTGCACCACCGGTACGGAGCGCGAAGCGTCATTCACGTGCACCACAGGGCTGTCTAACACCGGTTGAATCTTCACCGCCGTATGCGCCCGTGATGTCGTTGCCCCGCCAATGAGCAAGGGCTTCTCGATGCCTTGGCGCTTCATCTCCGACGCCAAAAAGACCATTTCGTCCAAAGATGGCGTGATCAATCCGCTCAAGCCAATCGCATCCACATCGTGGACCACTGCAGCGTCCAAAATCTTTTGAGGGGGCACCATGACGCCCAAGTCAATGACTTCGTAATTGTTGCATTGCAAGACCACGCTCACAATATTCTTTCCAATGTCGTGGACGTCCCCTTTCACCGTGGCCATGAGGATCTTGCCCTGCTTTCGAGGAACCGCATCGCTGGATTCAAAGAAGGGCTCCAAGTAGGCTACCGCCTTTTTCATGACCCGAGCAGACTTCACCACCTGAGGCAGGAACATTTTACCTGCACCAAAGAGGTCTCCCACCACGTTCATGCCGGCCATCAAGGGGCCTTCAATCACGTTCAAAGGGGCGCCCAGAGCGACACGTGCTTCTTCCGCATCCGCTTCAATATGGGCGTCCAGGCCATTGACCAAGCTGTATTCAATGCGGTCTGCAATGGGAAGTTGGCGCCAAGATTCGTCCTTTTCGCGGACCGAAGCGGCGCCTCGTACCGTTTCAGCCAGGGTAAGCAGTCGCTCGGTCGCGTCAGCCCGGCGGTCCAGCAGAACGTCCTCCACATGTTCGCGAAGGGTGGGATCAATCTTGTCGTACACGATGAGCTGCCCCGGGTTGACTATGCCCATGTCCATGCCATGGGCAATGCCGTGGTAAAGGAAGCAGGCGTGCATGGCCTCGCGCACCACGTCGTTGCCGCGGAAGGAGAAACTCACGTTTGAAACACCTCCGCTGACCTTGGCACCGGGAAGGTTTTCCTTGATCCATGCGGTGGCCTCAAAAAAGTCCAAGGCATTGCGGCGGTGCTCCTCCATGCCCGTGGCGACGGGGAAGATGTTCGGGTCAAAAATGATGTCCTCTGCCGGGAATCCGACCTCTTCGGTGAGGATTCGGTAGGCGCGTGAACAAATGTCCACACGGCGCTGGTAGGTGTCCGCCTGTCCCTCCTCGTCAAAGGCCATGACGATGACCGCTGCGCCGAAGCGCAAAACCGTTTTGGCTTGGGCCTTGAATTCGGCCTCTCCCCCTTTGAGCGAAATGGAATTGACGACCGCCTTGCCTTGGACGCATTTTAGACCCGCCACAATAATCTCCCACTTGGAGGAATCAATCATGATGGGGATGCGCGCAATGTCGGGCTCCGAAGCAATTAAGTTGAGGAAGGTGGTCATGGCGTACACGCCGTCCAGCATGCCTTCATCCATGTTGACATCCAGAATTTGAGCACCGCCTTCCACTTGGTCGCGGGCGATGTCCAGCGCCTCTTCGTATTGCTCCTCCTTAATGAGTCGAAGGAAGCGGCGGGACCCCGTCACATTGGTCCGCTCGCCCACATTCACAAAATTGCTTTGCGGGCTGATTTTTAAAGGTTCCAGTCCACTCAGTTTCATGCGCGAACGGGTTTTCTGGGGGTAATGCCCTGGGCTGCTTGCGCAAAGGCACGAATATGCGCCGGCGTCGTACCGCAGCATCCGCCCAAAATATTCACAATTCTGAGGTCCAAATACTCTTTCACCGCGGCAGCCATGTCTTCTGGGGTCTCATCGTACCCGCCAAAGGCGTTGGGCAATCCGGCGTTGGGATAGGCACTCACTAAGAAGGG
>DLWR01000208.1:28222-30118 GCA_003444795.1 Cryomorphaceae bacterium | reverse complement strand
AATCCCCTACGTCACGGCGGCTCCTGGCGACAATCTCCCGAAGGGCAAAATTGGACTCGTCGATCCTTGGAACCGCGAGGTCAAAGTGGAATTTGGGCAACTCGACGAAGAGGGGGGTCAAGCCGCTTTGGACAGCCTAAGTGCTGCCTGCGCCGCGATTGAAGCGGGCCATTTGGACGGTTTGGTGACCGCACCCTTGAGCAAGGCGAACATCCCCAGCCCTCCCGAAGCTCCCTTCACAGGACATACCGGCTACCTCGCAAAACGCTTCAATGCCAAACCGTTGATGGTCATGGCCGCGGAAAATATGCGCGTGGCCCTCGTCACGGAGCACATTGCGCTGCAACAGGTGGCTGGTCGTGTAACGCCCGCCTTATTGGACGAAAAACTCGCGGCTTTTGAATCCGCCTTGAAGCTAGACTTCGGTATTCAGCGTCCGACCATCGCGGTCCTAAGCATCAACCCGCATGCGGGAGATGGAGGCGCCATGGGGTCGGAAGAAAATGACGTTTTGAAGCCCTGGTTGGAAAGTGCCAAAAACCGTGGAGCTCTAGTTTCTGGCCCCTTCCCTTCCGATGGATTCTTCGGCAAGGGCGCGCATTTGAACTTTGACGGAACGCTTTCCATGTACCACGACCAGGGGCTGATTGCCTTCAAAATTTTGCACTTTGAGAGCGGCGTGAACAACACCTGCGGGTTGCCCTTTGTCCGCACCTCCCCGGATCACGGCGTTGGATTAGATATCGCTGGAAAGAATCGCGCCGATGCACAAAGCTTCCAGGCCGCCATTTTTCAGGCCATTGATCGCGTGCGCTTGCACCGTGAACACGCCGAAATTACCGCTCATGTTCTGCCCAAATTTGAGCAGAAGGGGCGCCGCGATGCTTGATTCAAAATCGAATGCTAGGTATTTGCTGTTCATGGAATTGGATGTACATTTGCCGGCTCTAACGCGCACTCGGCCATGAAGAAACGCGAAACCCTCCTTGGATTCTCGGGCCTTGCATTAGGCGAGCACACGTTAGAGTATCGTTTAGACGAAACGTTCTTTGCATCGTATCCCCTTTCCGATTTGGAAGGTTTGCGCCCTGCCACTGTGCAGGTGCTGCTGCGAAAAGCCAACAACTTAATGGAGTTGGAGTTTTCGTTTCAGGGACTCATGGACGCCACCTGCGATTTCAGCGGTGACCCCTTTGAACTCGAGCTGCGCAATGCCTTCACGGTCGTGGTCAAATTTGGCGAAGCCTTTGATGACAGTGATCCGGACATTTTGGTGCTGCCTCATGGAGAGTATGAAGTGGATTTGGCCCAGTATCTATTTGAACTGGTCGCCCTTTCCGTTCCTTACCAAAAAGTGAAGCCCGAATTGAGAGAGACGATAGAAGACGATGACCTAGACGAGGACGACGAAATTTGAATTGAACTGAAAAACTCCGCATTATGGCACATCCCAAGCGTAGACAATCCAGCACCCGCCGCGATAAGCGCCGCACGCATGACAAGGCTGTATTACCCCAGTTGGCGGTTTGCCCTACTACGGGTGAAGCTCACTTGATGCACCGCGCCTACTGGCACGAGGGCAAAATGTACTACAAAGGCAAGGTCGTTATCGACAAAACCGAAGTAGCCGAAGCTTAATCTTTTAAGGTATTTTTGTTCAAAACCCGCGGCATTTTGTCCCGGGTTTTGTTTTTTTTGACGCACATTTGTTACCCCTAACTCTTGACATATGGATATCAAGGAACTACAAAACTTTATCAAGTTCGTAACTAAGTCGGGCGCTTCTGAGGTGTCTTTGGAAACGGACACCTACAAGGTCACTGTAAAGACATCTGGCGCAGAAGCCGTTCATTATGTTGCGTCTGCTCCTGCTGCTGTTGCGTCTGCTCCTGTTGT
>DLWR01000208.1:13257-27928 GCA_003444795.1 Cryomorphaceae bacterium | reverse complement strand
CTGTTGTTGCGTCTGCTCCTGCTGCCGCTGCCATCGAGGACGAGTACGCAAACTGCGTGGCTATCAAGTCCCCAATGATTGGTACGCTCTACCACAAGCCCAGCCCTGACAAGCCCGTGTTTAAAAATGTGGGCGATATGGTTAGTGCAGGCGAAACGGTGTGCATTATTGAGGCTATGAAGCTCTTCAACGAGATTGAAAGTGAAGTAACCGGCAAGATTGTTAAAATCGTTGCCAACGATATGACTCCCGTAGAATACGGTCAAACGCTCTTCTTAGTCGAGCCAGCTTAATCCTAAGCTCCTCCTCATGAAAAAAATCCTTATTGCCAACCGTGGCGAAATTGCCATGCGCATCATCCGGACGTGCCGGGAAATGGGCATCAAAACGGTGGCGGTTTACTCCGAAGCAGATCGCGACAGCTTGCACGTCCGCTTTGCAGATGAGGCGGTTTGTATCGGCCCTGCTCCCTCCAAAGAGAGCTACCTCAGCATCCCCGCTATCATTTCTGCGGCAGAAATCACCAATGCTGATGGTATCCACCCTGGTTTTGGCTTTTTGTCCGAGAACGCCAAGTTTTCCCGCATTTGCGCGGAGCATGGGATAAAGTTCATTGGGGCTACCCCCGACCAAATCAACAAAATGGGCGACAAGGCTACGGCCAAGGAGACCATGAAGGCAGCGGGTGTTCCTTGCGTGCCGGGTTCGGATGGTTTGTTGGAGTCCTATGACCACGCCAAGAAAATCGCCAAAGAGATAGGCTATCCCGTCATGATGAAGGCGACAGCTGGAGGTGGCGGTAAAGGCATGCGTGCGATTTGGAAAGAAGAAGAGCTTGAAAAAGCTTGGGAATCTGCCCGTCAAGAAGCCGCCGCGGCCTTTGGCAACGACGGTATGTATATGGAGAAGCTCATCGAAGAGCCTCGTCACATTGAAATCCAAGTGATTGGCGATCAGACCGGTAAAGCTGCTCACCTCAGTGAGCGCGACTGTTCGGTTCAGCGCCGTCACCAGAAGTTAACGGAGGAGACTCCTTCCCCCTTCATGACTCCTGAGCTCCGTCAAGCGATGGGCGACGCTGCTGTGAAGGCGGCCGAGTACATTGCCTATGAAGGTGCTGGAACCGTGGAATTTTTGGTTGACAAGCACCGCAACTTCTACTTCATGGAGATGAATACCCGAATTCAGGTAGAGCATCCCATCACGGAAGAGGTAACCGACTATGACTTGATCCGCGAGCAAATTAAAATTGCTACAGGAACCAAAATTTCTGGTCGCAACCACGAGCCCAAGCAACACGCGATTGAGTGCCGAATCAATGCCGAAGATCCCTACAACAACTTCCGCCCAAGTCCCGGTAAAATCACTGCTTTCCATGCTCCCGGTGGCCACGGAGTGCGCATCGATACGCACGTATATGCGGGGTACACGATTCCTTCGAACTACGACAGCATGATTGCCAAGCTCATTGTCACGGGTCGTACACGTCAACAAGCCATTGAACGCATGAAACGTGCATTGGATGAGTTCATCATTGAAGGCATCCACACCACAATTCCCTTCCACCGTCAATTGATGGACCATCCCGACTATGTGGAGGGCAATTACACCACTAAATTCATGGAGACCTTCGAAATGAATTAAGCGCCTCAGCGCTCCCACCTTAAAAAGAAAACCGGCCCACAAAGGCCGGTTTTTTTTGTGCTTTGAGGTGGTTTTTAGCGTCCACCAGGTCGCCCACCTCCTGGACGCTGTCCATTGCCTCGTCGGTTTAGCAAACGTCGCAGCCAACGCGGCCAACGGCGCTGTTCTACAATGGAAATGTTGTCAGCGGTAGACGCGCCCTGACAAGCAATCACATGTTCTGCATATTCTTGAGGGGCTGCCTGAGCTGTCGGAGAAGTTCCCATGACACAAAAGGCTAGACTTAAAACGGTCAAAATCTGTTTCATATAGATAAGATGTAGCCTCAAGGTAAAGGTTTAATTTTGAAGCCCTATGCCACGCACCAAGCAAAGACCCTCCATATGGCGCTATCCCGCCGTCCTATTCGGGATAGTCTATCATATTTGGTACTACGCCCTGATGCTCATCAGTATTTTGGGCTTGTTTGTACCCTTGTTTCGGAGCTCGCGCAAAGTGGAATCCTTCCCGCGTTTTTACCGCTATGCGCGCTTGTGGGCAGCTTGGATTTTGAATGGGATGGGCTTGGTCCGAAAAGTCACCTACGCAACCCGCATCCCCTGGGACCGACCCTACATCGTAGTCGCCAACCACTCCAGCGAACTAGACATTATGATGTGCTACCGCATCGTAAAATCACCCACCGTATTCATTGGCAAGGCAGAGCTCGCCAAAATTCCCCTATTTGGCTTCTTCTTCCGCCGATCCAGCATCCCCGTGGACCGCAGCAGCTTGTCCAGCAAGAAGCAGGTCATGGAGAAGGCTGCGCGCCGTTTGGAACGCGGTTCGGGCCTGTGTATCTACCCCGAGGGAGGCATTCCCAAGGATCCAACTGTGGTGTTAGCACCTTTTAAAAATGGCGCCTTCAAGCTCGCCATTGAGAACGGTACCCCCATTTTACCGATCACCTTCGCCAACAACCGCTTGCACTTCCCAGACTTCCTACAGGGGGGTGGGCCGGGCCTTCTCAAAGCGCATGTGCATGCCCCCATCGAGGTGAACGGCTTGACCTTGGCCGATATAGACGCGCTAAGCGACCGGGTCTATGCCGTACTTTTGGAGCAGTTAAAAGCTTTTGGCCGTAAACCATGAAAATCAGCACCGAAGACGTTCAAAAATTGGCGCATTTGTCACGCCTCCAACTCAATGACACGGAGGCAGAGGCCATGAAGCAGGACTTGACCAAGATTTTGGACTTTGTAGCTGCCATTGAGGCCATGGACCTCGAAGGTGTGGAGCCGCTCGTATACATGACGGACCGCGAAAACGTACTCCGCGAGGATGAGCCCGAAACGGTGATGACCCACGCCCAGGCCATGAAAAACGCCCCCGATGCGGATTCTGACTACTTCCGTGTTCCACGGGTCGTGGAGAAGGGGTAAAAGAGTTAAAGGGTTTAAGGGTACGGGAAGTTTGGAGCGCTAAGCGTGTTCCCCCAATCTTTCTGGCACGCGCCGAGCGAAGCTCACACCCAACGAACCTCCGGTCGCAGGCCACCACACAACCCTTTAACCCTTCAATCCTTCCTCTTTTCGTATCTTCATAGAAATACTTTTAATCCCACATGTTCTCCTCCTACATTACCCTGTCCTTTGTTGCCCTTTTGGTCATCTTTTTGCTGGCAAAAGGTATCCGAATTGTGAAGCAGTCTGAAGCGATGATTATTGAACGCTTGGGACGCTACCACCGCACTCTGGAGTCTGGCATCAACATCATTATTCCGGTCATTGACAAGCCGCGCCAAATTTCCTGGCGTTATTCAGAAACGGGATTTAACGGGGAGACCATTCCCGTGTTTCGGATGCAGGACCGCATTGACTTGCGCGAGAATGTTTATGACTTCCCAAAACAAAATGTCATCACCAAGGACAACGTAGTCACGGAAATCAACGCCTTGATCTACTTCCAAATCATGGATCCCATCAAGGCAGTCTATGAGATTGGCAACTTGCCAAACGCCATTGAGAAACTGACCCAAACCACCTTGCGAAATGTCGTAGGTGAACTGGATTTGGACGAATCCCTCTCTAGCCGGGACACCATCAATTCCAAGCTTCGCGCCATCCTGGACGATGCCACCAACAAGTGGGGGGTGAAAGTCAACCGCGTCGAACTGCAAGACATCAATCCCCCGCGTGAAATTCGCGACGCCATGGAGAAGCAAATGCGCGCAGAACGTGATCGTCGTGCCACCATCTTGGAGGCAGAAGGCGAAAAGCGCAGCCAAATTTTGACAGCGGAAGGGGAGCGAGAATCCGCCATCCAACGCGCGGAAGGCCAGAAGACTGCCGCCATTTTGGAAGCGGAAGGTACAGCCCAAGCGCGCATCCGCGTGGCAGAAGCAGAAGCGGAGGCCATTAAAAAGGTGTCCGAGGCCATCAAGGACTTCTCCGGTGATCCGGTACAATACCTCATCGCCCAGAAGTACTTGGAAACCCTTCAAGACATGACCTCTGGTAAGGACAACAAGACCGTTTACTTGCCCTACGAAGCAACCGGGGTTCTCTCCTCTTTGGGAGGTATCAAGGACCTCTTGAGCGGCCAGAAATAACCTCCGGCTTCAAGAGCGGAGGGTTACCTCAAAATATTAAACCGCCGATGCGGGCATTTTACGACCTTTGGGGGCATTCTTAGCCCCTAAGCGCCGTGAAAAACCGTCAAGCAGCCGTTGGTTTCATCTTCATCACCCTACTCCTTGATGTCATTGGATTAGGAATTATCATCCCCGTCATTCCATCGCTCATCCAAGAGCTTACCGGCGGTGACATGTCCCAAGCTGCTCAGTTTGGTGGCTGGCTCATTGGTTCTTACGCGATCGTTCAATTCCTCTGTGCCCCCTTGGTGGGTGCCTTGAGTGATCGCTACGGTCGACGTCCCGTATTGCTGCTGTCCCTCTTTGGATTTGGATTGGACTATCTGGTCTTGGCCATGGCTCCAACGATTGGTTGGCTCTTTGTCGCCCGAGTAATTGCGGGATTCTTTGGCGCCTCTTTCACCACCGGTGCCGCCTACATTGCCGACGTATCTACCCCAGAAAAACGGGCCCAAAACTTTGGTTTGCTGGGCGCCGCCTTTGGTTTGGGATTCATCATTGGCCCCGTGACAGGGGGCTTGCTGGGCGAAATTGGCCCCCGAGTTCCCTTCTATGCCGCCGCCGGATTAACCATGTTGAACTGGCTCTACGGCTACTTTATTTTGCCCGAATCACTTCCTGTAGAAAACCGCCGCCCCTTCCAGTGGAAGCGCGCCAACCCCATGGGCGCCCTCTTGGCCCTCAAGCGTTATCCCGCCGTGGCTAGCCTCATTGGCTCCCTCACCTTTATCTACATTGCATCGCACGCCGTTCAAGGCACCTGGTCCTACTTCTCGATGGAAAAATTCAAATGGTCTGAAGCCATGGTAGGGTATAGTTTGGGTTTGGTGGGTGTTTTGAGCGCTTTGGTTCAGGGCCTCTTAATCCGAATTGTCATACCCAAATTGGGATCTTACAAAGCCCTCATAACGGGCATTTCTCTCAACCTCGTAGGCCTAATCCTCTTCTCATTGGCCTCCGAAGGCTGGATGCTCTTTGCCTTCCTCGTCCCCTACGCCTTGGGTGGTATTGCCGGCCCAGCACTTCAAGGCATCTTGTCCAACCAAGTGCCCGCCAACGAGCAAGGGGAATTGCAAGGCGCACTCACATCCATGATGTCCGCCACGGGAATCGTAGGACCTTTGATGATGACCAGCATCTTTGCGTACTTCACGCATGCCGAGGCTAGAATTTACTTCCCAGGGGCCCCCTTTATTGCCGGAGCCCTCCTTATCATCGTCGCCTTAGTCCTCATTTTGCGCAAAGGAGAAGCGGGGACCTTGGGCACACCTGCGGATTCCTCCGTATCTTAAGCGTATGCTTGACTCCCTCTCCCCTGCCAATCTCTGGTTTATTGCCGGGGTGGTACTTATCATCCTCGAAATGTTTACTCCTGGCTTTTTCCTAGCCAGCTTGTCGGTCGGCACCTTTTTGGCGGCGTTGATCGCTTGGGCCGGGGGCAATGACACCTGGCAACTCGTAGGCTTTATCGCAGGAGGGGCCATATCTCTGATCGCCCTTCGCCCGGTCATGAAGCGCTACTTCGAAGCCTCCGGGGCTTTTACTAATGCGGACGCGCTTGTTGGCCGAACGACCAAAGTGAGCCGCGGCGCAGTCGCCGGCGAGCGCGCCGAAGTCAAGATTGATGGGGACATTTGGGCCGTGGAATGCGACCAAGACTTAACCGAGGGTGACAAAGTTCAGGTCATCGCCCGACAAAGCATCGTGCTCTTGGTGAACCGCTTGGAGGCATAAGGGGGTCTCAAAAGCCCTAAATTTTTCGTTTTCAAAAAATTATGTGACCTCCGGTGCATCATTATTGCTAGGAATAGCCTTCCTTTGTCCCCTAGAATTTATCTCCAAAACATGAAAAACGGAACCGTTAAGTTCTTTGATGCCACCAAGGGATTTGGCTTCATCAAAGATCACGCAGGCGAAGGCGACTTCTTCGTGCACATCACTGGCACCCTCGAGCCCATCGCTGATGGCGACGAGGTGGAATTTGAATTGAAAGAAGGCAAGCGCGGAATGCAAGCTGCCAACGTACGCAAAGTATAATACACTCGATTTCCAACATAAAAAGGGCGGCCCGCTGGGCCGCCCTTTTGCATTTTCAGCTGCGCATTCTTAAGCGTTTTTACCGACGCGCAATGACAAGAGGCCAGCAAAGAGCATAAGGCCACCGCCGAGGGCCACAGCGAGAATTTGGTCGTTGCCCAATACATTCTTCATGATCCATCCAAAGCCGAGCGCGGCAATGATTTCAGGCAAAACAATAAAGAAATTGAAGATGCCCATGTACATGCCAATCTTGTCTTTGGGCAAGGTGCCCGCAAACATGGCATAAGGCATGGAAAGGATGGAGGCCCAAGCGATGCCCACGCCGGTCATGGAGAGGAAGAGCATGTTGGGGTTCTCAATCCAGCTCAAGCTAAACAAGCCAATCGCCCCGGCGGCCAAGCAGAGGAAGTGCGTCATTTGATTTCCCAACTTCACCGCTAAACTTCCAATGCCAAAGGCGAATAGGAAGGTGATGAGGTTGTAATACGACAAAGTCAAGCCGGCAAATTCCACCCCTTGGGCATATTCTGGGGTGTTTGGAGCGGCGTGGAAGATGTTTTCGGCCACAGCAGGGCTGTAGTAGAACCACATGAGGAAGAGGCCGGGCCACGTAAAAAACTGGACGAGCGCGACTTGGCGCATCACTTTGGGCATGTGCCGAATGGAGCCAAAAATCTCGTGAAACATGTCGCGAATGGACGATTTAGCCTGCAATTCTTTGAAGGCCGCCATATCCGCCGGCGGGTAGGGCTTAGTCGTAAACACCGTGTAAAGCACCGCCAAAAGCAGCACTACCGCACCCGCATAGAAGCTGTAAACAACGGACGTGGGAATCCCCGTGTAGCCTTCCGGATCACTGACATTGAACCAGTTGCTCATCATCCAAGGCAAGGCTGAGGCCACGACGGAGCCAACACCAATCATGAAGCTTTGGAACGTGAAGCCTCGACTGTGTTGTTCTTCGGGAAGCATGTCCACCACAAAAGCGCGGAAGGGCTCCATGGAAATGTTGATGGATGCATCCAAAATCCACAACAATCCCGCGGCCATCCATAGCGTGGAACTCTGCGGCATGAAGAAGAGGGCCAAAGAAGCCAAAATAGCGCCCACCAAAAAGTAGGGGCGACGGCGTCCCAGCGGCGTCCAAGTCCGATCGGACCAATACCCAATTACCGGTTGGACCAACAAACCCGTCATGGGGGCGGCCAACCAGAGCATGGGGATGCTGTCGGCATCCGCGCCGAGAGATTTATAGATGGGACTCATGTTGGCCATTTGCAGAGACCAGCCAAACTGAATGCCCAAAAAGCCAAAACTCATGTTCCAGATTTGCCAGAAATTCAATCTGGGCTTCGACCATGTGCTCATGCCAAGCGCTAATTAAATACCTGCCCGGCTCTTGTTCCAGGTGTACAAGCGGGCAGGCTTGTGCAGTACACCCGTTTGTTTTTCTTCCAAGGGAATGACCCACTGATCGTTCATGGCTTTCTTTCGAAAGTTCCGCTTGTCAAAAGACGAGTTGAGGATGGCTTCGTAGAGCGCCTGCATTTGGGTCAGGGTGAATTTTTCGGGGAGAAGCTCATGACCTACGCGGAGTTCCGCGAGTTCGCGACGCAACACGTCCAGGGCTGCTTTGACAATATCGCTGTGATCGAAAGCCAGTTCTGGGAAGCTGTTTACGTCGTGCCAGAAAACTCGCTCTGCAAAACTGGAAGCCGATGGATTGAAGTCCTCCATTTTGACCAAGGCATAGTAGGCAATCGTAATAACACGTGCTTGTGGGTTGCTCCGGTTACTTTGCAACCAAGGTAAGTCTTTAATATTCTTTACACGGTTGGGATCGCCAAAGGCTCCACTTTGCTTGAGGTACAAGCCACTGAGGCTTGTGAGCTCCTTCAACACACGGGCTGCGGCCTGATCAAGGTCTTCATTGTCACTCAGGTGATCGCCTGGGAGGGCAAAGCGGCGGAGCTGTCCCACGTCCTTCTGCTCAATAAGCAGAACGTTGAGGTTTTGGCCGTCAAAGCCAAAGACGACGCAGTCTACGGATACGTTTGGATTAATCATAGGGTAATGACAAATGTAAATACTACACTTTCTTAATTGGCTATTAGTTTTACCTAAAAAACAAGTTGGTGTAATTTATACACTATCTTTGAAGGCTACTTTTTCCACTAAAGCGCGTGAAAAGCATTGCCGTACTCACTTCTGGAGGGGATGCCCCGGGCATGAACGCCGCGATTCGCGCGGTGGTTCGGGCGGGGGTTTTCTACAAAAAAGAAGTTTTTGGCGTGTACCGTGGATACGACGGATTGATTGAGGGAGAATTTGAATCGCTGAACTCCAAAAGCGTCAAAAACATCCTGTCTCAAGGCGGCACCATGCTGAAATCCGCTCGATCTGCGGAGTTCCGCACCCCTGAGGGTCGGGCCAAGGCCGCAAAGCAGTTAAAAGACCGCGGCATCGACGGACTAGTCGTCATTGGCGGGGATGGAACCTTTACTGGGGCCCATTTGCTCCATGAGGAACATGGTATTGCGGTGGTCGGCCTGCCTGGAACCATTGACAACGACTTGTTTGGCACGGACTACACCATTGGCTACGATACTGCCACCAACACGGTCGTCGAGTGCATTGACAAGATTCGGGATACGGCCAACAGCCACAACCGAATGTTTATTGTAGAAGTGATGGGCCGCGATGCGGGATTCATCGCTTTGAGCACTGGGGTGGCAACAGGCGCCTTAGACATCATCCTTCCGGAAAAAAACACCTCCATGGAGGATCTCTACGAATCGATCAATCGAGGCGCAGAAAACAAGAAAACCAGCAACATTATTGTCGTTGCGGAAGGCAATCGTTTGGGAAAGCCTTTTGACCTCGCCAAAATGCTCGGGCAACGCTATCCGGAGTTGGACATCAAAGTGACCATTCTTGGACACATCCAGCGCGGTGGTTCACCTAGCGCTTTAGACCGCGTAAATGCGAGCCTGTTGGGCGTCGCTGCAGTTGAGTCCTTGCTGAATGGAAAAACGGACATCATGGTAGGTTTGGTCAATGGCCAGCTAACTCAGACCTTCCTCCAGCAAGCGATCTACAACAAAGCTCCGTTGGACATGGAACTCCATCGGATTTCAAAAATTCTATCTATTTAACCCCTCCTGCGAAACATGAAAAAAATCGCCATCAATGGATTTGGTCGCATCGGCCGCCTCACCTTCCGCAACTTGTTGAACAAATCAGGCTTGGAAGTGGTCGCCATTAACGATTTGACGGATACGGCTACCCTGGCGCATTTGCTGAAGTATGATTCCGCACATGGTCGCTTCCAAGGCACGGTTAGCCATACCCCCAACAGCCTGATTGTCAACGGCAAGGAAATCGTCATTACTGCGGTTCGCAACCCAGCAGAATTGCCTTGGGGCGAAATGGGCATCGATATGGTCATTGAATCTACCGGCATTTTCACCTCACAAGAGCAACTCAAAATGCACTTGACGGCTGGTGCCAAAAAAGTGGGCTTGTCTGCTCCTGCCAAGGATGATGTCAAGACCATCGTTTTGGGTGTGAATGACGAATTGTTGGGCGCAGACGATTTGACGTTCAGCAATGCTTCATGCACAACCAACTGTTTGGCACCTATGATGAAGGTGTTGAATGACAAGTTTGGTGTGGAAAAAGGCTACATGTTGACCGTTCACGCCTACACCAACGACCAAAGCATCCAAGATGCTCCTCACAAAGATTTGCGCCGTGCTCGTGCGGCTGCCGTTTCTATGATTCCAACTACCACGGGTGCTGCTAAAGCCGTTGGCTTGGTATTGCCCGAATTGAAGGGCAAATTGGACGGCTACGCCATTCGCGTTCCTACCTTGACGGGTTCGGCTACGGATGTAACCTTGACGCTTAACAGCGCGGTGACCAAGGAAGAAATCAATGCAGCCATGAAAGAGGCTTCAGAGACCTATTTGAAGGGCATTTTGGAATACACGGAAGACCCTATCGTTTCCGCGGACATCGTAGGAAACCCCCATTCGTGTATTTTTGACGCTGGTATCACCTCTGCGAATGGCAATTTGGTCAAAATCATGGGTTGGTACGACAACGAAGCCGGTTATTCTGCTCGCATGGCTGACATGACCGAGCGCTTTGTAAACCTCTGATCATCCCGACTACCCTATGATCATCATTGTTGAAAGCGGCTCTACGAAGGCCGATTGGATTTTACTGGATACCCAAGGCCACGAAGTCAAGCGCTGGTCCATCATGGGATTTAACCCATATTTCCACTCATCGGCCACGGTCGAGCAAGTCTTGAACAATCACCCCGAGATTCCTGACTTTGCTTCGCAAGTAAGCCAAGTGTGGTTCTATGGGGCAGGTTGTTCTTCTGACAAGCTCAACAATGTGATCAAGAATGGCTTGGTAGCGGTCTTTAAGCAGGCCAGCGTCCATGTGGATCACGACCTGAAGGCGGCGGCCTACGCCACGTTTGACGGTGTTCCGCACGTGGCGTGCATCCTTGGGACGGGTTCTAACTCTTGCTATTTTGACGGGCAGAATATCCGTGAAGAAGTTCCAGCGCTAGCTTATGTGCTTGGTGACGAAGGTTCTGCAAGTTTCATTGGAAAGCGTTTAGTGACTGATTTCATCTACAAGCGCATGCCAACTGAGTTGCTGTTGGCCTTTGAGAAGCAATACAATTCGGACAAAGACGAAATCTTCCACCACGTTTACCATCAGCCGCACGCCAACGTATACCTCGCATCGTTTTCGCGCTTTGCGGGAGATCATTCAGATAGTCCTTACATCCAAGCCATTGTCCGCGATGGATTTGAGAAATTTTTGGACATCCACGTCCTCTGTTTTGAAGAAGCCCGCAAAGGCGCGCCTGCCAACTTTGTGGGCTCCGTCGCCAAAGCCTTCGAATTCATTCTGAAGGATTGCTGCCAACGCAAAGGCATCACCTACGGACGTACACAAGCCAAGCCGGTCAACCGACTGGTGGAATACCACCTCAACGTGCTCCGCGTCCTGGACAAGGCCGCCAGCGCATGATCCGCGGATTGCTTTTTGACTTGGACGGCGTCATTGTAGACACCGCCAAATACCATTTTATCGCTTGGCAGCGCATGGCCTTCGCTTTAGGTATCCACTTTGGCCACGAGGAAAACGAGCAACTTAAGGGCATTTCCAGGGTGGAATCCTTGGAGCGCATTCTCGCATGGGGGAAGGTATCCCTCACCCCGGAAGAAAAGCAGCATTGGATGGACCAGAAAAATACCTGGTACCTGGAGTGCATTTCCCAAATGGGGCCCGAAGAAATCTTACCCGGTGTGGCGAATTTCCTCGGAGAAGCGCGTGCCCAAGGCCTACAAATTGCCTTAGGTTCCGCCTCCAAAAACGCCGTGCCTATTCTCGAGCGCATCGGCTTACTGTCTGCCTTTGACGCCATCGTGGACGGCACTGTGGTAACCGCGTCCAAGCCCAATCCCGAGGTCTTTTTAGAAGGTGCCAGGCGCTTAGGGCTCTCCCCAGATGCCTGCTGCGTATTTGAAGATGCCGAGGCGGGTGTAGAAGCCGCACTAGCCGGTGGTATGCGCTGTATCGGCATCGGCCATCCTGATGTATTGGGACGTGCCCACCGCGTTATCCAAAGCTTTAATGAGATTCCAGATCCGACGTCGGCTCTTTTGGCTCTTTAACCCTTGAAATTTTTGTGCCCCAACCCGCATGAAACCGAACATTGACCCCCACCCCTGGAAACTGACGGAATCCTCCTGGAATCCCGAACACCAAATTCTCTCTGAATCCCTCTTTGCTTTGGGCAACGGCCGCATGGGTCAGCGCGCCAACAACGAAGAAGGATTCGCCGGAAAACATTTGCAAGGCACTTACATCGCTGGCGTATACTATCCAGACAAGACCAAAGTGGGTTGGTGGAAAAATGGCTACCCCGAGTACTTCGCAAAAGTCCTCAATGCCGTCAATTTCATTGGCATTCACGTCCGCATCAACGGCGAAGTTCTGGACCTAGCCAAGGCCACAACGGTGTCTCGCTTCCACCGCGAGTTAGACATGCAGCAAGGCCTATTGCGTCGAACCTTCACCGCTACTTTGGCCAATGGCATGAGCGTAAGCGTCGAAGCAGAGCGATTCCTGAGCATCGTAGACGACGAGGTGGCCGCCATTTCCTATACGGTCACTGCGGAGGATGCTGCCAAGGTTGAAGTTGCCCCCTACTTGGACTTTAACGTGGTGAATTCCGACGCCAACTGGGAGGAAACGTTTTGGGCCCAGCAAGGCCATGCATCCTCCGCGGGTCAAGGCCACGTGCACGCAAAAACCAAGAAATTGGATTTCCATGTGGCTGCTGCCATGCAGACCGTTGTTCACGCGGGAGGTCAAGCCTTATCCGGCACCGCTTCTAGCCGCGAAGGCTACGTGGAGAGCCTGTATTCAGCCTCCCTCCAAGCGGGACAGTCCATTCAGGTCCTCAAGTATGTCGGCGTCGTCAACAGCCTCAATGCGGCCCCTGAAGCCGTGGTGGCACGTGCCGAAGAACAGGCTCAGCAGGCTGCTACTAAAGGCTACGAAGTCCTTCGCAACGCCCACACTAGCGCTTGGGTGGCCAAGTGGGAATTAGCGGATATTCAGATTGACGGCGATGTCTCCGCACAGCAAGGCATTCGCTTTAACATCTTCCACCTGTTGCAAACCTTTACGGGGGTAGATGCCCGCTTGAACATCGGCCCCAAAGGCTTCACCGGCGAGAAATACGGCGGTTCCACCTATTGGGATACAGAAGCCTACTGCCTGCCCTTCTACATGGCCTCCACCGACCAATCGGTGGCCAAAAACCTCCTAGTCTACCGCTACAAGCAGCTTGGCAAAGCCATTGAAAACGCGGAGAAGCTGGGTTTTACCGATGGCGCAGCCCTCTACCCCATGGTCACCATGAATGGGGAAGAATGCCACAACGAATGGGAAATCACCTTTGAGGAAATCCACCGAAATGGCGCCATCGCCTACGGCATCTACAACTACATCCGCCACACGCAAGACCGCAGCTACCTGGCAGAAGGTGGCCTGGAAGTCCTCGTTGCCATTGCGCGATTCTGGGCACAGCGCGTCAACTGGAGCGACGCCCAAGAAAAGTTTGTCATCCTTGGTGTGACGGGACCCAACGAATACGAGAACAACGTCAACAACAACTACTACACCAACTTCATGGCGGCGTGGTGCTTGGAATATGCCGCGGAATGCGCGCAGTGGTTGGCGGCCGAACAGCCCGCCGACTATGCAGAACTCCTCGCAAAACTCCAATTGGACAGCGACGAAATCGAACAGTGGGAGGCTATCCGCGAAAATTTCTACTACCCCTACAGCGAGGAGCACCAAATCTTTCTCCAGCAGGACGGCTTCCTGGACAAAGAGCTCATCCCGGTCAATGAACTCGACCCCGCACAGCGCCCAATTAACCAGAAATGGAGCTGGGACCGCATATTGCGTTCGTGCTACATCAAGCAAGCCGACACCCTTCAGGGCATGTTCTTCTTCGAAGACCGCACCGACTTAGACGTTCTCAAGCGCCACTTTGATTTCTACGAACCTTTAACCGTTCACGAAAGCTCCCTGAGTCCCTGTGTACACACCGTGCTCGCCAGCCGTCTGGGCTATAAAAAGAAGGCCTATGAGCTGTATTTGCGCACGGCACGTTTGGATTTGGACGACTACAACCACGAAGTCTACCAAGGTCTCCATGTCACTGCTATGGGCGGCACGTGGATGTCTGTAGTCTATGGCTTTGGTGGCATGAAAATCGTAGGCGAGGACCTGCATTTCCAGCCCTTCTTGCCTGATCAATGGACGGGACTTTCCTTCCATTTGCGTTGGCGCGGGGCCCTCTTGCACGTCCAGGTGGCCAAAGGCGGCCTCACCGTCACCCACAAGGACGGACCGGATGTTTCCTTCCAAGTGGCCGGAACGGCACATACGTTGAAGTGCTGCGAAGCGTTTACTAGTTCCTTTTACTCTTAAGCCCTTATACCCTTTGACCCTTAAACCCTTCCTCCCTCTCTCCCTTGCGCTACTACTGGCTAGTTGCGGAGGCCCCTCTCTGCCCATAGGTGAGGAAGATGCAGGGCTTGGGTTTCGCCCCTTACAGCTTCAAGATGGGGAGACTAAGCTCTATGTGGAGGACTATCTGCTCTCCGAAGTAGAATCCGTCGAGTGGCCAAAGGGCTTGACCGTTCGCTATCAAAAGGACTCGGCTATTTATCGCATCACAGGTCGCATGGACGCCCCTTTGGGAACCGTGACGTTCCACGCCGCGGATGGGGAATACAGCTTGCT
>DLWR01000208.1:0-12839 GCA_003444795.1 Cryomorphaceae bacterium | reverse complement strand
ACCCCCATGAAGTACGTGGGCAATTCCAGCGGCGGCAACTATCAAGCTTCGTTGACGCTTCCCGCGGGGAATTACACCTACAAATACACGGTCAACGGAGAGGAACGCCTGGATCCCGGAGACGATAGCACATTGGTGCCCAATGGCTTCGGAAGTTTTAACCACAGTTTGACTGTCGCTATCCCCGGGAAGCCCTGTGTACCACTTAGAGCCTTAAACGTGGGCGACGGGGAGTCCAAGTCTTTCGTGGTACTCGATAGTCTACCCAAGGATCAAGTGGTTTTGGCCTTTTGGAACACCTATGCCCTTCCCGCTTCCGCCATTGAACGCCAAGACGATGGCCGAATTTGGGTGTATCTGCCGGACGATTCGGACTGGGCATCGCGCAACCACCTGCACCTCTATTCGCACAACGGGAGCCAAATCAGCAACGATGTGGTCATTCCTTTTACCGAGGAACACTTGCTCCAAAACACGACCCAACTGAACCGTTCAGACTGGGAAGCAGCCACCTTGTACTTCATGATGGTGGACCGCTTCGCCAACGGTGACAGCAGCAATGACGCGCCTTTAAATCGCCCAGATGTGCTTCCCCTGGCGGACTACATGGGTGGCGATGTGGCAGGCGTCACCCAAGCGGTGGAGGCCGGATACTTTGAAGATTTTGGATTCAATACGGTGTGGCTTTCCCCTATTGGCCGAAACCCTCAAGGCGCTTACGGGCTTTGGAATAAAGGCGGGGTGATGACGCGTTTTTCCGGCTACCACGGATACTGGCCCACTTCCGCCAAAAAGCTGGACCGCCGAATGGCCATCCCTGAGCAGCTGCATGCCCTATTGGAGGTCGCCCACGGCCACGACTTGAATGTGCTATTAGATTATGTGGCCAACCACGTGCATTTGGACCACCCTGTGTACAAGCAGCACCGCGACTGGGCCACCTCCCTCTACCTTCCAGACAGTAGCCTCAATACGGAGCGCTGGGACGACCACCGCTTGACCACGTGGTTTGATACCCATTTGCCCACGCTGGATTTACGTCGTCCCGAAGTCGTCGAGCCCATGACCGACTCCGCCCTCGTGTGGATGACCGAATTTGGCATCGATGGGTTTCGCCATGACGCTACCAAACACGTAGACTTGCTCTACTGGCGAACGCTCACGAAAAAGCTGAAAAAGAGCCGCTCGGCAGGTCAACGTCTCTACCAAATTGGGGAAACCTATGGATCACCGGACCTCATCGCGAGCTACCTAGGAAATGGTCTTTTGGATGCACAATTTGACTTCAACGTCTACGATGCGGCGGTGCAGTTTTGCGCGGATCTGGGCACGGATGCCGAACGCATGGCTTCGGTCCTCCAAAACAGTTTAAACGTTTACGGCTACCACCATTTGATGGGCAATATTTCGGGAAACCAAGACAAGCCACGCTTTATTTCCTTGGCTGACCGGAGCGTGTCCCCAGATGAAGATAGCAAGTTGGCCGGCTATACGCGGAACATCCAGGCCACTGACACCGTGGGCTACCAACGTTTGGCCCTCTTGCATGCCCTCAACCATGCTATCCCCGGTATCCCCGTGGTCTATTACGGCGATGAATACGGGATGGCCGGCGGCAACGACCCAGACAACCGCCGCTTCATGAAGTGGGCGAACTACAGCCCGGCGGAAGATGCCCTGCGCCGCCGCACCCAAGAAATTGTGCAAGCGCGTCGCAACAGCATGGCACTTTGCTACGGATATACAGAAATGAGCAACCCTAGTCCAGATGTGCTCATTGTGCACCGCCAATATCTGTATGAGCACGTATGGGCCATCTTTAATCGCGGCAGCAGCCCATATGTTCATCCCTTAACGCAAGACGTCACTCGACTCGCCGGCGAAGCCAACATCGGCCGCCGCCAAGCGACGGTAGCGCCTTATTCCTTTGTCTATCTTCAACCTTAAGTTTTACGCTCAACCCATGAAAAAACTCCTCAACTTGGCCGCGGCGGTCCTTTTCCTCGCCAGCTGCTCCCAGCCCGAAAAAGTGGTGGATGCTCCCCACGAATTCCACCCCGAGTGGACCAAGAACGCCAACCTCTATGAGGTCAACATTCGCCAGTACACCCCGGAAGGCACTTTCGCGGCCTTTCAAACCCACCTGCCTCGCTTGCGCGAAATGGGCGTAGACGTGCTCTGGTTTATGCCCTTCCAGCCCATTGGCGTGAAGAACCGAAAGGGCACCTTGGGTTCCTACTACTCCATCCAAGACTACCGCGGGGTGAACCCAGAATTTGGCACCGAAGAAGACCTGCACAATTTGATCAACGCGGCCCATGAGCTTGGCTTCAAAGTCATGATGGACTGGGTGCCCAATCACACCGCTTGGGACCACCCCTGGATGACGGAAAGCCCAGACTTCTACTACCACGATCCCGAAACCGGACTGGTCACCAATGGCCGTGACGACCACAACAACCCCACGGATTGGACTGACGTGGCGGAACTCGATTACGAAAATCCAGCCATGATGGAAGCCCAGCGCCAAGACATGCTCTACTGGATTGACAACTACCAAATCGACGGTTTCCGCGTGGATATGGCCGGTGGTCAAACGCAAGACTATTGGACCGAGACCATCCAGCATTTGCGCGCCCACAACCCCGAAATCTTCATGCTCGCGGAATCCGAATACTATTACTTGCACGAGTGCCGCTTCGACATGACGTATGGCTGGGAATTCCACCATTTGCTCAACAATGTTGCGGGCAAAGGCCAAGACGTTGCTACCATTGACGACTACTTGGCCCGCCAAGCAAAGGACTTCCCTGCAGATGGCTACCGTTTGTATTTCATCGACAACCACGATGAGAATTCTTGGAACGGCACCGTAGAGAAGCGCATTGGCAACAACGCCCACGCTGCATTTGTCGTTTGCGCCACCATGTCGCAAGGCATGCCTTTGATGTACAGCGGACAAGAAGTAGGCCTCAACAAGAGCTTGCGCTTCTTTGAGCGTGACACCATCGATTGGAGCGCCCCCTCTCAGGAAGACTTTTACAAGAAGGCCCTCGCCCTCAAGAGCACCCAAGGTGCGTTGGCCAATGGTTCTTGGGGAGGTACCCAAACCCGTATCACTACCAACAACCCAAGCGTTTACGCCTATTCACGCGTAAAAGGAGACAACATTGTCACGGTATTTGTCAACTTCAGCAACGAGGAAGTGACTGTTTCCTATAGCGGTGCGCAGGACGAAGACTACCTCAACTGGTTCACCGAAGAAGAGGTGGAGCTAGAAGAGGCCGGTGAAATCACGCTGCCCGCCAATGGCTACTTGGTGCTCACCCACGGGGAGTGCTAAGGAGTTAAAAGGTGCAAGGGCTAAAGAGTTAAAGGGCGCCGTGTCCTTGCTTAATCCACTTCACCAAGCTACATGACACCAAAAATAAAGGCCGGGAAAATCCCGGCCTTTTTATTTCTACGCGCCTTCAGTGAAATGCGCCAAACGACTTCTATTACTAAAGCTAACAAAGGCTTGTACTCTTCAGCCCCTTCACTTCAACACCCCAAGCTCTTTGCCCACCTCTGTAAAGGCGGCAATGGCTCGGTCAATATGCTCAGAGCTGTGCGCGGCACTTACTTGCACCCGAATGCGGGCTTGGCCTTTTGGCACCACCGGGAAGAAGAACCCAATCACATAAATCCCACGTTGCAAGAGCGCATCTGCAAAGCGCTGCGACAAAGCGGCATCGTAGAGCATGACAGGAACTATGGCGGATTCACCATCCTTGAAGTCAAAGCCCGCCGCATGCATGCCCGCCTTGAATTGGCGAACATTGGCTTCCAGTTTGTCGCGGAGTTCGGTGGTTTCCGAAAGCAAATCCAGCACGGCAATGGAGGCCCCGACAATGGAGGGCGCCAGAGAATTGCTGAACAAGTACGGGCGAGAACGCTGGCGAAGCATTTCAATCACTTCTTTTTTACCCGTCGTAAAACCGCCCATGGCGCCTCCCAGGGCTTTGCCGAGGGTGCCCGTTATGATGTCCACTCGGCCCAGCACGCCACGAAGCTCGATAGAACCGCGGCCGGTCGCCCCAATGAAACCAGTGGCGTGGCATTCGTCCACCATGACAAGGGCGCCGTACTGGTCTGCGAGGTCACAAATTTTATCCATCTGTGCCACATAGCCGTCCATGGAGAAGACGCCGTCGGTCACGATGAGTTTGGTTTTTGCCCCCGCTGCATCTGCCGCCTGAAGCTGAGCTTCTAATTCTGCCATATCGTTGTTGGCATACCGGAAGCGCATCGCCTTACACAGACGCACGCCGTCAATAATGGAGGCATGGTTCAAGCTGTCACTGATGATGGCATCCTGTTCGCCCAATAAAGGCTCAAACACGCCGCCATTCGCGTCAAAGGCAGCAGCATACAGTATGGTATCTTCCGTATGCAGGAAGGTGGCAATCTTTTGTTCTAGAGTCTTGTGAATGTCTTGAGTACCGCAAATAAACCGAACGGAGGACATCCCAAAACCATGAGAATCTAAACTGTCTTTGGCGGCCTGAACGACCTCAGGATGAGACGATAACCCCAGATAGTTGTTGGCACAAAAATTAATCACCTCTGCGCCAGTGGAAATTTTGATTACCGCATCTTGTGGTCCGGTAATTACGCGCTCTTTTTTGAACAATCCTTGGGATTTGATGTCTTGTAATTCTTGTTGTAAATGCTGCTGAATTTTGCCGTACATGTCGTTAGTTTTTGCCCTGCTAAATTAAATTTTATTTACAACAATTGGGTCTTCTCTGAGATAAACAATAAGGTGGGCTTCAACCTCAATCCCCATAGCTTTGAGCCCTGCCCCATAGGCCGTTATTTGATCTTTATCTTGGACTTTGGCCAGTCCGGTTTTGTAATCCAGAACCACGGCTTTGTTTGCAGAGATCATATTGATCCGGTCGGGCCGCAAAACGCCATGAGGAGTAATAATACTGCGCTCTACAAAGACCTCATGGTCGCCAGCAAACAAATAGGAGAGTTCAGTATGCCGCACCGTTTGTTCCACTAGGGCCTTGGCCTTTTGTCTTTGATCCTCATCAAGTCGGTATTTCCTACTGATTTGCTCAATGGCTTCCGGGTAATCCTCCGCTTGTATGACCAAAGCCATGAGTTCATGAAACAAAGATCCGAATCCTATTCCGACATCGAACCAATAACTGCTCGCACGACGCTCGGGAACCATACTGATTGGGTGTTGCTGTGGGGTCACGACTTCTAGTGGTGCGCTGAGCGTATTTGGCAATTTTTTGATTTTAGTTTCTATTGTCGGCAGCATCCCAAAACTGTATTGCGCCAAATCCTCCCGCCAAAGTCCCTTAAATATCAAGAAGTCTTTAAGGACCTGATTAAAACTCATAGATTTTGAATCGTTACTGAGCTTGTCACACAAAATGTAGAGCTCCTGCGTCGGCCGCGTAGTCCCGACATAATAAAGATTTAAAGTGTCGAAGAAATAAGTTTCCCTAAGTCCAGCATCAATTTCTTTTCCTGTAGGACTGTACTGGGCAAGACTGGGGCTGTAGCGCACCGGCAATTTTTCGAACCCTTCCTCTAGGAAAGGATACCAAATGTGGCCAACTTTAGTCGGGTTAAAGCTTTCATGGGCATAGGGCATAATAACCACGGGAAATTCAAGGCCCTTGGCCTTGTGTATGGTCATGATTTGAATGGCCTCTTGTCCTCCTATAGAATTTAGGCTCAAACTTTCTTTGTCTTGTTCCCATTGAGCCAATAATTGCCAAATCGTAGCCTGCGGTCGCTTGGCGTATTGAAACACCCAGTCCATAAATTGGGTGACATAGGCACTATCGCTTTGGCCCCAACCAAATTGACTTAGAGCGTAGGCAAAGCGATCATAAAGACCCATAGCTGCCATTTGACTGAGCTTAAATTCAATCCCCAATTCGCACAGCAATTCGTGAAATTCACCCAAATCATGTGCAGTAATCTTCCTCAAAAAGGACATCCGGGTCACTTCAGGTTTATGGGTGTTATAAAGCAAGTTGCCCAAATGCGCGCGTGGTCTTTTTTGATGTGGATTGGCACTTAAATAACCTAAGGCCACCAGAGCTAAGACAATCGGGTTATTTTGTATCAGCAGGGCTTCTTCAGAAACCACACCATACCCCTGCTCTGAGAGATAGCCCCCGATTTTTGTACATTTTTTATTGTCCCGCGTCAAAATACAAAGGTCACCAAGCCCACGTCCGCGCAAGAGTTGTTCTTTGACGATTCGCTCAATGGCCAGAAAGTAGGGCTGGTCTTTTGGATCTTCATCCCGCTGCTTTTTGTCTAAAAATTCGACAGATACAAAGCCGTTTTTTTTGTGATGAATATTTTGTTCATTGCCCTTTTTGTACAGGGTTTTATGATCTTCATTCGGTAAATTTTCTGCAGCAAAATTATACAGCTCGTTATTAAACCAAACGATGTGTTGATGACTGCGGTAGTTTGTTCCCAGGGTGATTAATTCGGGCCGTGGTAACTCTGCGCTTTTTCCTTGAGATAGGTCAATAAATTGTTCGGGGTGTCCGCCTCGCCAACGATAAATAGATTGTTTAGGGTCGCCCACGATCATCAAACTGTGTTTTGGGTTAGTGGGGTCCGCTTGTGCCAAATTATTTTCGATCAGAGGCAGCAAATTCTGCCATTGCAGGGCGGAGGTATCCTGAAACTCATCGATAAAATAATGCGTAAAACGCTCTCCTAGACGCTCGTAAATAAAGGGTGCAGGTTGGTTTTGAATTTCTTCGCTCAGCAGCTTATTAAAATCACTAATGACCAAAGTATTGTTTTCTTTTTTGATGCGCTCAAACTCTTTTTCAATGGCCTCTACCACGGTCAGCGGTACGAGCTGATTTAGGGTGTTTTTGAGATGAGTAAACTCGATAAAAGCTCGGTGGATTTGAACGAGTGCTTTGATAATCGTATCGTGATGCTCATCCACTGCAGCCTTAATTTCCCTAGGAGCCGTAGTCTTATAGAGTCTATGACGCGGCTCCAAAGGATTATCTTGCTGTAGAATGTTTTGTGCCCATTTTCGATCAAAACTAGGGACCAACCTAGGGTCGAGAACTTCCTGCATGATTTTGATAAATGAACCATAGCTCAGGTGTTCAAACAAAATACCATGACTGTCACACAGGCCCATTATATCGCGGGCAATCTGTCGCATGTCATCCTCGCGCTGCTCTTTTTCTTGTCTTAATTTATGCGCGAACTCGATGAAGTCACCAAGAGGGACATCTTTGAGCTTCGCCAGATGAGGGGCGTCATTTTCTTTGACAATCATCCAAGCGGTTTCATTCAGGTCAAAAGCGATATCCCAAGACCTACTTTCCTCAGTTTTATTCAGGGCAAAGGAAACCAATAAGTCGGTAATTTGGTCATCCCGTCCAGCCTGATCAATGAGCGCATCGACAGCCTCTGCCAGCAATAGACCAGTCTCCAAGCTGACCTCAAAGTTGCTGCTGAGTTTCAGGTCTTTTGAAAAGGTTTTGAGCAGACGATGATTAAACCGATCGATAGTTTCTACGTGAAACTGGGCATAATGGTGGAGTAGGTGCACAAGTACTGCCTGACTTTTGGCTTGTAATTGGGCGTGGGTCATAGTACTCCCCTGGAGAATTTGTTTGGCCAAATCTCCTGCACCGCCTGTAAAATCGCCTTGAGCAAAAGAGGCCAAAGTACCCAGGATGCGATTTTTCATTTCCGCAACCGCCTTATTGGTGAAGGTTATGGCCAAAAGTTTTTTATATCCATCGTCAGTTTTGGCATGCAAAATTTTCTCTAAGAAAGCGACCGTCAGGGCAAAGGTTTTGCCACTGCCCGCCGAGGCATTGTACACGCGAAAAGGGGGGGATGTTTTATTTGACTGAGCCATAACCTGCCCTCTAAGATACCATTAAGATTTTCTATAACCACATAAACAGTAACAAATTCGGCCTGCGCCGTCACTGGGATTTTATTGTTAAATTTGCAGCAGTTTTAAACCTTTAAATACAACGATTATGGCTTTTGAATTACCTTCATTACCCTACGCGCACGATGCTTTGGAACCCCACATCGATGCTCGTACGATGGAAATACACCACGGAAAACACCACGCGGGTTACACGGCGAATTTAAATGCCGCAGTATCAGGTACGGCTCTTGAAGGCCAAGATATAGAAAGCATTTTGCGCTCTTGTGATATGAACAATAAGGCTTTGCGCAATAATGGTGGCGGGTTTTACAACCACAATTTATTTTGGCAAGTAATGGGGCCAAATGGCGGGGGAGCCCCAGAAGGCGCATTGGCCCAGGCTATTGATACAGCTTTTGGCAGTTTTGACGGCTTCAAAGAGGCGTTTTCACAGGCGGCTAAAACACAATTTGGTTCTGGTTGGGCCTGGCTTTGTGTTCAAGCAGACGGCACATTAGAAGTTTGCGCTACAGCCAATCAAGACAACCCTATGATGCCAGGAATCGGCTGTGGCGGTACGCCAATATTAGGCCTGGATGTTTGGGAGCACGCTTATTATTTGAACTACCAAAACAGACGTCCTGATTATGTGTCTGCATTTTTTAATGTGATCAATTGGGCGGAAGTATCAAAGCGCTTCGAGGCGGCAAAATAATCAGCAGTTGCTTTTGTAGTCGCTGACTGAAAGGCCCCTGACTGGGGCGATGTATAGCAAATAAAAAAGGTGGACGAGAGTCCACCTTTTTTGCCCCAAATCTTACCATGAACTAAACCTACTTATGTTATGGTAGTGGTCAAATATAGGCAAGGCAAAAATACTTTTGACCTACTTTTCTTACTTTTCGTTAAAGGAAAAAAATAATCGACGAACGGCTTAGTAAGCGCGTTCTGGATTCCCTTCGTAAAAGTGTACAAAGGCCCGGTTGACCACCACTGATCCACCCTTTGTGGGGTAGTCCCCAGTAAAGTACCAGTCGCCCAAATGTTCTGGACAGGCCGTGTGTAAATCATCTACGGATTGGAAAATCACTTGGACCTTAGCTCCGAGATCTTCTGTGGTGATAATTTCGGCGATTTTATCGGAGATTTCCTCATCGGTAAAACCCGCATAAAGCGCTTTGACGTGATTTTCAATCTCCTGCCCTTCTGCTGTTTGAGCCAGTGCTGCCTTACAATTGGCGTAAATTTCGTCGACTATGCTCGCGTTGCCGCGCTCCTTGTGCAAGGCAATGGCTGCATTAAACGCGACTAAATGTTCGAGACGCGCCATGTCTATTCCATAGCAGTCTGGATAGCGTATTTGTGGCGCCGAAGAAACTACAATAATTTTCTTAGGATTGAGACGATCCAGCATTTTTAGGATGCTCTTTTTCAGGGTAGTCCCGCGTACAATACTGTCATCGATAATCACCACATTATCTTGAGGTTGAACCACACCGTAAGTCACATCGTACACATGAGCTACTAAATCATCCCGACTGCTGTCCTCAGTGATAAAAGTGCGGAGTTTGACATCCTTAATAGCTAATTTTTCGGTGCGTATTTTTTGGTTTTGTATCGCCTCAAGGGCCGAGGCCTCAAGGTGATCCTTTAAGGCCAAAATTTGCTGAGTTTTCTGCTTGTTTAACTCGTCATTAGCGGCTTCCATCATTCCGTAGAATGAAGTTTCTGCGGTATTGGGAATAAACGAGAAAACCGTATTGTTGATGTCGTGATTAATACTCTTTAGGACTTTGGGCATCACCAATCGACCGAGCGTTTTGCGTTCGCGATAAATCTCGGCATCACTGCCTCTTGAAAAATAAATGCGTTCAAAAGAGCAGGATTTGCGCGGCAATGCTGGATGAATCTGCGAGAGTGCGGTCACCCCAGATTTTTTAATGATCAAAGCATGCCCCGGGGTCAGCTCATGAATTTGCTCAAAAGCTACATTAAATACCGTCTGGATCACAGGGCGCTCACTAGCGACCACTACCACTTCGTCGTCTTCATAATAGTAGGCCGGACGAATCCCTGCAGGATCCCTTAAGACAAAAGCATCTCCATGACCGAGCAGCCCAGCCATGGCGTAGCCGCCATCCCAATGCTTTGCGGCCTTTTTTAGTATTTTTTCGATACTCAGGTGCTCTACTATATAAGGAGAGGCCTGCTGTTTACTCAATCCTTTGGCTTTGGCTTGTTTGTAAAGTTTACGCACTGCGTCGTCCAGGAAATGCCCGATTTTTTCCATTACGGTGATGGTGTCGGCTTTTTCTTTAGGATGCATGCCCAGTTCGATGAGGTTTTGAAAAAGCTCATTGGTATTGGTCATGTTAAAATTTCCTGCGATGATGAGGTTGCGGTGCATCCAATTGTTTTGACGCAAAAACGGATGAACAGTTTCAATACTATTACCGCCAAAAGTACCGTAACGTACATGACCCAAGAGCAGTTCGCTGAGATAAGGGATACGCTTTTTTTGGAGCTCGATATCTTCACTCAAGCTTGGATCCTTGGCAAATTCGCTATTGATGCGTGCATTGATCTGCCCAAAAATATCTTGTATTGGCTGGGCTGCATTTGAGCGGATGCGGCTGATGTAGCGCTCTCCTGGTGCGACGTCGAGTTTAATGCCAGCCAAACCAGCCCCATCTTGGCCGCGGTTGTGCTGTTTTTCCATCATCAAATACATTTTATTGATCCCGTAAAAAGACGACCCGTACTTTTCTTTGTAAAAGTCAAGTGGCTTTTTTAATCTGACTAGGGCAATGCCACACTCGTGTTTTAAAGGATCGCTCATTGTATTATCGCAGCTTAATGGAGTTCAATATCGAATTGGGTGAGTTGTTTAAATTGTTGAAGGCGACCGTAGAGTTCTTGTCTAGTTAGGCTTTGAAGACGTTCTGTGCCAAATTTCTCGACGCAAAACGAGGCCAAAGCCGATCCGTGGACAATCGCTTTTTTCATATTGTCAAAACTATAGTCTTGGGTTTGGGCTAAAAATCCAGCAAAACCTCCGGCAAAAGTATCTCCAGCGCCAGTGGGGTCAAAAACTTCTTCTAGGGGTAAGGCTGGAGCAAAAAACACCTCATCTTTGTGAAATAGCAAGGCTCCGTGCTCTCCTTTTTTAATGATGACATATTTAGGACCCATTTCTTGAATTTTTTGCGCGGCACGCACTAAGGAATATTCCCCAGTGAGTTGACGGGCCTCTTCGTCGTTAATCGAAATTACATCCACACGGTTCATGACTGCAACTAGGGCATCCCAGGTATGCTCCATCCAAAAATTCATGGTGTCCAAAATCACCAATTTTGGCTCAGCCATTTGATCTAGCACCGATGATTGGACCGCAGGATGCAAATTACCCAGCAATACAACCGCTGCATCGCGATAGTTTTCGGGGACGACAGGATTAAAATCAGCAAGGACATTGAGTTCCGTAGCTAAAGTATCGCGGGTATTCATATCGTTATGATACTTGCCCGCCCAGAAAAATGTTTTACCCTCTTTGATAATTTCAATACCCGAGGTATCCATTCCACGGCTTACCAGAAGCTCGAGATACTCTGAGGGAAAGTCACCACCCACTACGGAGACTAGGGCGCCATCTGCATGGTATTGGGCAGCCGAAAGGCCAATATAGGTGGCAGCGCCTCCAAGTATTTTATCCGTTTTACCGAAAGGTGTTTCTATGGCGTCAAAGGCTACGGTGCCCACTATTACGAGTTGACTCATCAGGTCGTTTTGTGTTGGGTCAAAAATAATCAATTCTGTGGGATATCCCGGATGGAATTATTTGAAGATTTCTGCCGCGTAATTCTCATGGAGATTTGATGCAGTTTACCGATTAAAATCACCCGATGACGTATCTGAAAAAAATAGGCCCTCGAATAATAATATTAAATACTTTCGATTACTAACGTCTGCAACAATTGTGATTGGGCATATATCGATTTACATCAATCACTGCTACTTTCAACTAATCACTTCCGCCCAAAATCAGCGGGGATTTCGCCCCAGACTTTGGTTTCCCATTTGAGAATGGAAGTGGAGTAAGTGTTTGATCTAAGCCAAGTTTCGGCTCTTACGATGAGCTCAAATAAAATTTTATTAGAAGAATGTGGTGCCAGTTTGGTGCCACATTTTTTTTTGCGCACCCAGCCTATGGCAATACGGCTATCGCTGTAAATGGCGCGATCGCTGCCCTCTTTTTTAAGATAAGCCAGGCCATGGACTAAGGCCAAAAACTCCCCGACATTATTGGTACCTTGGGCGAATGGCCCTTGATGAAATAATAATTTGCCAGTTTGGGTGTCCACGCCCTGGTATTCCATGCGCCCAGGATTCCCCGAAGAAGCGGCATCTACCGCAATACTGTATAAATTTGGTTCTCCGCGGCGTTTGAGCTCTGCGGCACTTAATCCAGAGTTACGGCGCCCACTCTGGCCCTTAAAACCACCACTCTTGGCACCATGTCGGCCTCCATTTTGCCCGAAATTGCCGCCCTGATCACGGCCGCTCAGCTTTTTGCCCGCTTCTACGGCCGCTTTGTAGCTCCCGTCCAAAGCACGCTGAGCCTGCTCACGTGTGGAATACGACTTATACTGCGCCCCAGAAATTCCATTGATGGCCTTTTGACAATCCGCCCAATTCGTGTAAAGCCCTGGGGGATTGCCATCCCATACCGCATAAAATTTAGGTTTATTGGCCATGGGTGTCTTGTTTTAGTAGATTCAGGACCACAGGCGCAAAATGCTCATGTTCGAGCTCTTGAACTTTTCTAGCAATATCTTCGGGCTGGTCATCGCTCGATACACGGGTCTCTGCCTGAAAAGTAATGTCTCCTTCGCCG
>DLWR01000034.1 GCA_003444795.1 Cryomorphaceae bacterium | reverse complement strand
GCCGGGGAACTGATCCTGGAAGATAGGGGTGGCGATTTCCGCGCCCAAACCAGGCGTTTCTGTCTTGTGGCCAAACGTGGCACCCAGGATGGTATTGCCATCGCCTTCCAAGGCTACATAGCCCCAGATAGGACCCCAAAGACCCTTGCCACGGAGGGGAAGGACATAGTAGGTATTTCCATCCACGACCGCCTTGTACAAGGGAACCTGGCGCTCTTCAGCCGCAACGGCCACTTCGCTTGCCATGTCAATGTCAAAAGCCGAAACGGCTGATTCCACCGCTGCGCCATTTTGAATGACCAATTGCTCCGTGATGTACTGTGCAAACAAGGCATCAGCATCTTCCCCTTCAATCCCAATGGAACGAAGGATGTCCGACTTCTTCTCCAATTCAACGTTTTTGTCCTGGAAAGGCTTCAAAGACGTCGCTGCGATGGATAGCAATGCAGCCACTAGGACCACCATCACCACCGCGAAGATGTACGTGTATTTGTTTGAATTGATATCCATGGCTTAGGCTTTTGCGCGCTTGAGACGCTTTTGAATGTTTGCGTTAACCACGTAATGGTCAATCAATGGAGCCATTACGTTCATGAAGAGGATGGCCAACATCATACCCTCTGGGTAAGCAGGGTTGAATACTCGAATCATGATGCCCAAGAAACCTACGAGGAAACCGTAGATCCACTTTCCACGTTCGGTATGTGCGGCCGATACGGGATCCGTAGCCATGAAGACGGTTGCGAACGCCCAGCTACCAAAAACCAAATGGTAGTAGAAAGGAATGCTCATGAAGTTCTGCTGAGCTTCCGTCAACATGTGCGGAGCCGCTGCATTGAAAATCAAGCCCATCGCGATGGCGCCCAAGGTAGAGCCTACCATAATTTTCCAAGAGCCGATACCCGTTGCAATAAGGTAGACACCACCCAGCACAATGAGGAGCGTGCTCGTCTCGCCAATGGATCCTGGAATCAATCCCAAGAAAGCATCCCAAGCGTTGAAGGTGGTCGTTCCTGTAGTGGCGTATTGGCCCAAGGCCGTCGCTCCCGAGAAGCCGTCTACTACTGCTTGGCCCGCCTCCGTAGTGGTGTTGATCCAAACCTTGTCACCCGACATAAAGGATGGGTAAGCGAAGAACGCAAAGGCGCGCGCCGTCAAAGCGGGGTTCAAGAGGTTCATACCCGTACCCCCAAACACCTCTTTGCCGATGAGAACGGCGAAGATGGTCGAAATGGCCACCATCCACAAAGGCATGTCGATGGGCATGGTCATGGGGATCAACAAGCCGGACACCAAGAAGCCTTCGTTTACGGGGTGCTTGTTAATGCCCGCGAAGTAAATCTCCACGCCCAATCCCGCGATGTAGGTCACCGCAATCATGGGAACGATTTTCCATGCACCAAAAAGGAAGTTATCTAGCGTAAAAAACTGACCCCAGCCCATCGCATCGTTGAGCAAGCCCAATGCCTTGTAGTGCTGATAACCGCCGTTAAAAATGCCAAAAATGAGTGCAGGCACTAGGGCAAAGATGACCGTGACCATCGTGCGCTTCAAGTCGATGGCATCCCGAACGTGTGCACCGCTGTGCGCATTGTGATCGGGCACAAACATCATGGTCTCCAACGCATTGTGCAGGGGATACAGGGGCTTCAATTTCCCTGTTGTCACCGCAGGACGCGTGGCATCGAAAATGTTTTGAATGAATTTCATGAGCGAGCGGAGGATTAATTCATTTCGGTGTAAAGAAGGTCAAGACCTTCACGAACCATCTGCTGCAAGGGCTGCTTAGACGTACAAACCACCTCGCAAAGCGCAAAGTCTTCGGGGGTTACCTCGTAGATGCCTAGGGCTTCCATCTTTTCCAAATCTTTCGCCCAAACAGCCTTCAAAAGTTGATTGGGGTAAATGTCGAAGGGGAATACTTGGTCGTATTGACCCGTCACCACAAAGGCACGCTCTTCCCCGTTGAGTTTGGTAGACAAATCGTACTTCTTATTGGGCGTCAGCCAGCTGTAGAAGGTGCGGCTGATGGAGAATTTTCCAAATCCAGGAAGTACCCACCCCAAGAAATCCGTGCCCTGACCTTCAGGAATCACGGTGATTTGCTGGGCATTGACACCAAGGTAGCCTTTGGCACCCACAGAAGCTCCCGTCAACACGGAGCCAGAGATGTAGCGGTACGCACCTGACTTCACTTCCGCTTGGAAGAAGGACTCCAAGTTCATGCCGCCACGAACGCGGAAGTAGCGAGGGGCTTTAAAACCACTACCACCAGCCGCAATCACACGATCACAGCGGTATTCGCCCGTTAAGAACAAGGTTCCGATCAAAGCGACATCTTGAGCGCTCAAGGTCCAAACCACTTCCCCTTTGTTCAATGGCGAAACAGCCGCAATGTGCACGGAGGTATTGCCAGCGGGGTGCTTGCCTTGGAAGCGGTGAATCTCTACTCCTTTCGCTTGCGTCAAAGCGGGAAAGCTTTCAGAGACTTCCAAGCTCAATACCGTCTTGGGAGCAAGCAATTGAAGCACTTCCAAACCTGCTGCGAAAGCCTCTTCTTTGCCAGCTAATGCCACAGAAGCTTCTGTCGCAAAGGGAGCCGTCGCCATGCCGTTGACAAAAATGGCTTTGGGCTGATCGTCTGGATTGGCCAAACGTCCATAAGGGCGCATTTCCAATACCGTCCAAGCACCAGAGTTCAAGAGCTTGTCTTTCGCTTCTTCCGCGTTGCTCGGCATTCCCTTGCCATAATTGTGATAGGTCGTCGTAGCGTCAGCCTCCAGGATGACCTCGATGAGACGACGCTTCTCCCCACGAACAATTTGCTTCACCTTACCACTCACAGGTGAGGTGATTTGAATGCGGGCATCCTTCTTGTCAAAAAAGACGCACTGACCCGCTTGGATTGCTTCCCCTTCTTTAACAGCAAGTTTGGGAGATAAACCCGTAAATTCTTCAGGATTTAGAGCGAAGGTGGTACTCAACAGCGCCTCATCGACCTGCGCAGAGGGGGCGCCTACCCAGGGTAG
>DLWR01000139.1 GCA_003444795.1 Cryomorphaceae bacterium | reverse complement strand
AACTCAGCAGGGTATGAAAATGCGGATGGAACCCAGCGTACCTACCGAAACGGTGGTGGATATGATAACCCCTACTGGACGATCAATAAAAACGGATTTACCGACAAGGTGAACCGTGTATTCGGATATACCCAATTGGAGTGGGCTCCTATTGAGAACGTATTTGTGAACTACCGTTACGGTTTGGATTCCTACACAGATGTTCGTAAGCAGATTATAGCCAAATACTCTCGAACCTTGCCACAAGGATCCATCACGGATGAGATGTATAACGTTCTTGAAACGAACCACGATGTAACAGTTCGCTACAGCAAGGACTTTGGTAAGATTTCTAGCAATTTCATGGCCGGATTTAACGCCAACCAGCGCAACCGCAAGTCCGTTACGGGCTACGGAGTAGGATTGGTAATCCCCGATTTCTACAACATGAGCAATGCGACGGATCAGTTTGCCTATGAGTCAAACATTGGACGTCGTTTGTGGGGCGTATACGGTGAAGCGCAAGTGGGCTACGATGACTACTTGTTCTTGACGGGTACTTTCCGTCGCGACCAGGCTTCTACGTTTGGTAACGTGAGCACACCTATCATCTATCCCTCTATTTCATTGGGCTTGGTGGTAACCGACATGCTTGATTTGGAGAGCAATGTTCTTTCCTACTTGAAGCTTCGTGCAAGCTCTGCGAAAGTGGGTTCTGAGCCTGGATTTGGTTCAAACGCTACCTATTTCAACCAAGCAGGTGCGGGTTCAGGCTGGATCTCAGGGGTGGGTTTCCCCTTCTTGGGACAGACTGGCTTTAGCATGAGCAATACCTTGGGTAACCCTGAATTGCGCCCAGAATATGCCATCACCAACGAGGTGGGAGCAGAAATGCGCCTCTTCAAGGACAAGGTATATGCAGACATCACGTTGTACGATCAGCGTTCTGAGGACCTCATTATTGCCGTACCTGTTGCAGCTTCTTCAGGCTTTACATCTTCCTTCATCAATGCAGGCTCTATGAGCAACAAGGGGGTTGAAATTGCCTTGAATGCAGATGTTGTTTCTACGGATGACCTCAAGGTCAATGCAGGTATGACCTTCACGCGTAACCGCAACACGGTAATCAAATTGGCAGACGGCGTGGACGTAATTGGTCTTCCTTGGGGCTTCTTCGGCGCTAACCAGCGTCTGGTGGCCGGTGAGGCCTATGGTACGCTCTACGGTGATGACTGGCTGCGTGATGATGCAGGCAATGCTTTGGTGGATGAGTTTGGTTACCCCATTTACAGTTCTACGGAAGTAGTGGTGGGCAATCCGAACCCGGACTACTTGATGGGCCTTACCACCAACGTAGAGTACAAGAACTTCAGCTTCAATATGCTTTGGGACATTCGTCAAGGTGGTGACATCTGGAACGGTACGCGTGGTGCATTGTACTACTTCGGTACGCACTACGATACGGAGATGACTCCTGATGGTGTGAAGCGTGGCGACACGTTCGTTTGGCACGATGTCGTGGCTGGTAACAGCGGTGTCTATGCACCCGGAACCACTATTGATGGCGTTGATGTGAGCGGACAAGCCAACACCACGGCTATCCTCAATGATATTGACTCCTATGCACTTGGACCCTTGAGCGGCTTTACGGGCGCTTCACGTCCCTTCATTGAGGACGGTAGCTGGGTTCGTCTTCGCCAGTTGGGCATGAGCTACCGCTTTGACAACAAAGTTTTAGAGGGATCATTCCTCAAGGGCTTGACGTTGAGCGTAACGGGTCGTAACCTCTGGTTGAGCACGCCTTACCGCGGTGTGGATCCCGAGACCAATTTGTCCGGAGCCACCAACAGCCAAGGTGCAGATTACTTCAACATGCCAAATACCAAGGGTGTCATCTTTGGTTTGAAAGCAAATCTTTAATCCTCAGGAATCATGAAAGTAAATAAGCTATTTGCCGCTGTTGTAAGCAGCGCGCTTCTGTTGACCTCCTGTAGCGATACTTGGTTAGAGGAGTACAAAATTGACGAGAACCGTCCTTCAGACGTGCCTATGAACGTATTGTTGCCTTCGGCACAAGCGTCCTATGGTATGATGCAAGGCGATGTTCTGCCCCGTTTGACGAGCATTTTTATGCAGCAAATGACGGGTAATGACCGCCAATCCTTGGCGCATAACCGCTATGCGCAAATTGGTGAAGGTGATTTTGACAGCCCATGGGGATTAGCCTATGCGGGTGGTATGTATGATTTGCAGTTGGTGATGGACAAGGCTACTGAAAAGGAGGCGTATGCGTACCGTGGAGTAGCTAAGATTATGACCGCCATGTACTTGGGAGTTTTGACCGATCACTTTGGTGATATCCCCTACAGCACTGCACTGCAAGGAGCGTCTAATCTTCGCGCAAGCTATGACTCTCAGGCTTCCATCTATGCATCGATTGCAACCTTGTTGCAAGAGGGCGTAGCGGACTTGGGTACACCGTCTAGTTTGGTGCCTGGTTCAGACGATTTGATTCACGGAGGCGACCTTTCTGCATGGGCCACGACGGCTACGGCATTGGGTGCGCGTTACTTGAACCACTTGTCTAAGACCTCCAACTACAACGCCGCCAATGTGATTGCAGCGTGCCAGGCAGCCCTTCAGGGTTCTGTAGGCGCTGGATTGCGTTTTGAAAGCAGCACCAACCAAAATCCTTGGTACCAGTTCACGGTTATTGACCGCGATGGCTATATCATCCAAACGGGCACCATGTTTGACATGATGGTGGCGTCAAATGACCCTCGCGAGGTCATTTACCGTGGCGACAGCGCAAGTGGGTATTTCTACTTGCCTTTCTACGGTGCGCCTACCGCTAAGGTACCCATCATTACCGAGCATGAAGTGTTGTATATCATGGCTGAAGCACAATTGGCTTCTGGCGATGCTACTGCTGCGCGTGCCACTTTGGAGGCCGCTATCACGAGCAACATGAACCATTTGGGTGTGAATGCTGCAGATGCCGCCGCGTACATCGCTGCGTTGCCTGCCACAACGGATTTGGAACTCATCATGAACGAGAAGTACATCGCGATGTACACACACGTGGAAGCATGGACCGATTGGCGCCGTACGGGATATCCGATGATTTCGGCTCCCGCGGATGCTAACCTGAACGGCATTCCCCGTCGTATGCCTTACCCTGAGGGTGAGTACTTGTACAACGCGGACAATGTACCGATGCCATTGAGCGCCGCTCCAGACGACAAGTTTGGGGTAACCTCAACCTACCGCCTTTGGTGGGACGCAAACTGATTGGTGTTAGTTTGCATGTTAAACAGGAGCCGCCCCGGAAACGGGGCGGCTTTTTTTATACCCGCCCCGCGGGGCAAAAAAAATCCTGCTGCGGGAGCAGCAGGATAGAGAATGGTGCGGGAGTGGAATTACTTCGCGCGCTCCTTGTAGGTTCCGTCGGCGGTATTCACCACGATTTTTTCGCCCAATTCAATAAAGAGAGGAACGCGAATTTCAGCGCCAGTCTCTACAGTTGCAGGTTTCAAGGTATTGGTGGCCGTGTTGCCTTTGATCCCGGGTTCGGTGTATGTCACCTCCAGAACGACCGTCTGTGGGATTTCTACGCTGAGGGGGCGGTCTTCATCTGCGTGGAACAAAACCATGCATTCCATGCCATCCTTCAAGAACTGGGGGGCATTGATCACTGCCTTGGGCATGGGGATTTGCTCATAGGAATCCATGTTCATAAAATGGAAGCCGTCGGCGTCATTGTACAAGAACTGGTAGGTGCGGTATTCAATATTGATATCGTCCAATTTGGCGCCGCTGGGGAAGGTGTGTTCCAAAACGCGACCGTCATTCAGGTTGCGCATTTTGGTCCGGACAAATGCAGCACCCTTTCCGGGCTTAACGTGCAAGAATTCGATAATCTGGTAAGGGGCATTGTTGTGCGTAATGCACAAGCCGTTTTTAATGTCTGAAGTAGAAGCCATAATAGAGGTTTCAATGAAAGGGCAAAGGTACTACGGAGGCACCTGTGGGGAGAAACGCCTCCTTACACTGTGAAATTTCTTCAGGCTTGTGGTTGGAAGCCACAAAAACCATTCGGTGGCTGAAGCGCTTGGTAGGGGCTAGGGAGGCCTGAAGGCATTGCTCAAACCAGTCCATGCCGGCTTGGTCCAAATGCGAGCAGGGTTCATCCAATAACAGCAAGGGCGCATCCGTCCATATAGCCAAGGCCAATTTGACGCGTTGCTTCATCCCGCTGGAAAAGTCACGCAAGGGCCGGTCCAAGGCCTCTGCAGACAATGGAATAGCCTCCAATGCGGCTTCAGGACGCAAAGGGCGCCACTGGTGGTGCTGTGCAAAGAGTTCGCGTGGGGTAAAGGCCTCTTGAAGGTCTACATGTGGTCCGGTGTAGGAAACAGTAATGGCCCAATTGTTGTCGGGAATTTCTGGGCAGGTCATGAGGCCTTGAGTTGGGCTGAGTTGGCCGCTCAAGAGTTTGAGAAAGGTACTTTTTCCCGAACCATTTCCGCCCAAAATGGCTACCCTTGCCGTTGGCTCAAAGTGGTGGTTCCATGCAGGGATGACCTCTCGGCCCTGGAAGTTTTTGCACAATTGGGTCAGGACAAACGCCATCGGTTAGGCGTTTTTGACAATGCCTCGATCCGATGCAAGCAAGAACCTAAGAATTTCGCTGCGCTCAGGGCTTTCTGGGACCTCTAGCTCCATTTGGCTGATGGCTTGGGAGGTGTTAAACCCGGATTGGTAGACCAATCGGTAGGCGTGGTGAATTTCCTCAATGCGCGCATTCTTAAATCCGCGCCGGCGGAGACCTAGGGCGTTGACGCCCTCATACGAAAGGGGCTCGCGCGCAACCGTGATGTACGGAGGGACGTCTTTTCGGACCAATGAACCTCCGCCAACCATCACATGGGAGCCGATTTTTACAAATTGGTGAACGGCAGAAAGGCCGCCTACAATGGTCCAATCGCCAATCTCCACATGGCCAGCCAGGGCCACATTATTCACAAGGATCACATGGTCGCCAATTTGGCAGTCGTGTGCGACGTGGGCGTAGGCCATGACGAGGCATTCGCGTCCGAGCACGGTTTTGCCAAGCGCTTTAGTGCCACGGTTGACGGTCGCGCATTCGCGAATGGTGCAGCCATCGCCGAGGTAAACTTGAGAATACTCTCCTTCAAACTTGAGGTCTTGTGGAATGCCCCCTACGACCGCACCGTGAAAGACACGGCAGTTTTTACCTAAGCGGCTGCCTGCCAGGACATACGCGCCACTGGCGATCCAAGAACCTTCACCAATTTCCACATCGGCCTCAATCACAGCGAATGCCTCAACAGTGACATTGCCGGCCAATTTGGCTTCAGGGTGTATGGAGGCTAAAGGCGATACCACAACTATTTGTCTTTAGTAATCATGGCCGTAAAGAAGCCTTCCGAGGCCACCTTTTTACCTACGTAGGCCGTTCCGCGCATCTGTACAATTCCGCGGCGAATGGGTTCAGTAAAGTTGAGATGGAAGACTAGGGTGTCACCGGGAACCACTTTGTTCTTGAATTTGACCTGGTCCATTTTTAAGAAGTAGGTCAGGTAATTTTCTGGGTCGGGCACTGTGCTCAAGGCTAAAATGCCGCCTACTTGCGCCATGGCCTCCAACTGCAATACGCCCGGCATAACGGGGGCTCCAGGGAAGTGTCCGGTGAAGAAAGGCTCATTCATCGTGACAGCTTTCATGCCAACAATCTCATTGTCGGACATTTCCAAAATTTTGTCAACGAGCAAGAATGGTGGGCGGTGAGGGAGAATGGACATGATCTTCGTAACGTCCATCAAGGGTTCTTGATCGGGATGGTACGTGGGAATTCCCTGAGTGTTGGCTGCTTCCATGATTTTTTGAGCGAGTAGTGTGTTGGTTTTGTGTCCGGGCTTAAAAGTACGAATATGCGCGTGTACCGGTTGTCCGAGTAATGCGATATCCCCCATGAGGTCCAGCAACTTATGGCTGGCAGGTTCGTTCGGAAGGCGGTAGGCGGTCAAGGGGAGTGCCCCTTTGTCTTCGCGGCGTTCAAGGGCTTGGCCGACAAAGTCTTCCAAAGCTTTCCAGTCCGCATCCGTGGGAATTTTGTCGATTACCACCACGCCAGATCCAGGCTGGGCGCCCTTCAGCAATCCGCGGTGAATAAGCGGAGTAATGTGGGAGGCTAACGTAAAGGTCCGAGCAGGAGCAATAAGGCTTCCATAGTCCTGACCCCATGTGTAGGTCGCTTTGGCGGGGCCAACCGCTTCTTCCTCGTGGCTGAGCTCAACCTCAAAGGAGGGGGCAGCCGCAGGAAGTGCTTCGGCCCAAGAGCCCGTTTCTGGGTCTTCAACGCGAATGGGGTGGCTAAGGGTTATGCCGTGAACAAGATGCGAACAGGGGACGATACCCGTTTCCTGGATGGCCTCCCACCAAGGCAAGGCGCTGCCATCCAAGATGGGAACTTCTCCTGAGGTCAAGGAGATGTGGGCGTCAAAGATGCCAGATGCAAATAAGGCAGACAACAGGTGTTCCGCGGTATGAATGGTGGTGCTACCATTGGATATCGTTGTGCGGCGATCCGTATCAGTTACGGCAGACGGATGGAGTTTTAAAGGCTCGGCGCCTTCAACGTCTGAACGCACGAATGTGTACCCACTGCCGGCAGGGGCGGGTTGCACATGGACGGAACATGGAAGTCCCGTATGGATGCCATGGCCAGTGATGGTAAAAGCGTTGCGTAGGGTGTTAGGGGTCACGAACGGGGCTTCATGTTGGAAGCCGCAAATTTCCGGCGAAAAACCGACGCTTCGACAGCCGGTGAGCCCATGATGGTTTTTCCGGCCTCAATATTCTTGTGAACGCCGCTTTGAGCGCCAATTCTGACCCCATCTCCAATGTGTATGTGCCCTGCAATTCCCACTTGGCCTCCGATTTGGACGCCATTCCCCACAGAGGCACTGCCGGCGATGCCTACTTGGCCCGCTAGTACGCAATGCATACCGATCTGAACGTTGTGTCCAATTTGGCAAAGGTTATCCAGCTTGGTTCCGAGACCAATGATAGTGGCTCCGACCACCGCGCGATCCACACAGCTATTCGCGCCAATTTCGACGTGGTTGCCCAGAATAACATGGCCGATGTGCTTGATCTTTTGGAGTCCGTCTTGTGCTTTGCTCGGGGGAGCGAAGCCAAAACCGTCGGCACCAATAACCACACCCGCATGCAGGATACAGTTCTCACCAATGATAGAATGGGGATAAATGGTGACGCCGGGATGCAGGACGGTGCCGGCCCCAATTTCAACGCCCGCACCAATGGTGACCCCAGGGGCCAATTGTACGCTAGGGTGAATGGTTGCGGTAGGATCGATGGCTGCGGATCCCCAGCATACATGCTGGCCAAAGAGATCAAGGGCCTTGCTCCAAGCTTCGTAGGGATTGTTCACGCGCAACAAGGTCCCTTCAAAGCCTTCGGGACGTTCCTGCCGTTGATTGACAATAACCGCTGTGGCTTTGCATTCACATAAATGTTTGGCGTAGGACCCTTGTGCTAAAAAGGACAGGCCGCCCTCTTCTCCTGGTTCTAGGGTGCAGAGGTTGGTAATGCGCACTTCGCTCGTGCCATCTAGGGTGGCTCCGAGTGCAGCAGCAATGTCAACCAACGCCTGTTCGGCGATAAGGGTAGCGCTTAGTCGATCCATTCAATGCCTTTAGGCCAGCACACAAAAGGCCGGGTGATTGTATGACTATAAACGCTTAGAGGAAGAATTTCTGATGCTTCGGAAAGAGGAATTACTTTTCCGCTCTTCTTTAATATCTTAATTTCCTGTTTATCAGACTTATACGTAGCATTGCTTGCCAAGCCTTCTAATACAAAATGGCGACAATCTATAGGTGCATGACCAAATTCTTCGTGAATTTTGGCCTCAAGTGATGCGCGCTGTACGCTGCTCAATGGCTCCTTCAAAAATTTGATCCGGAATAAGCGGCGGTTGAGCAATCGCTGGCTGAGTTGACTCAAAACAGGATCAGTGTGCGTCGACCATTGCTTCATGGCGCCTAAAATATCCGAGTCATCTAACAGCGTAAAGGCGTCTAGAAATCCAGGGTCCTGCTCAAAATCTGCAAGTTTTGGGCGTCGCTGTAGGAAGAGTTGAAGTTCTGCGCCACCAAAGAGCGAATCGCCACGTTGCACCAATTCATGCGCTCGGCGGAGGACTTGAACGAGCATGTATTCCGCGCTAAGGACGGCTTTGTGCATGTAAACTTGCCAGTACATGAGGCTGCGGCTGACCAAGAATTTTTCGATGGAACTTATGCCCTTTCCATCTAGGACCAATTCCCCGTTGGCGACATTAAGCATGGAAAGCAAGCGCTCCGAATTGATGGCCCCTTCTACCACACCCGTGTAAAAAGCGTCGCGGCGGAGATAGTCCATTCGGTCCATGTCCAACTGTGAAGAAATCAGCTGATGCAAGAAGCGCTTGGGATGCTGGTTGTTAAAGATGGCGATTGCCTCTGTCAGCGCGCCATTCATCTCCGTGTTGAGCTGCTGCATGAGCATTTTGGAGAGTTCTTCGTGCGAAACACCGTCGACCAAGGTGTGCTCCAAGGCGTGTGAGAAAGGTCCGTGGCCGATGTCGTGAAGGAGAATGGCCATTTGGACCGATTCCGCTTCCTGGACGGAAATGGCATGGCCCTTGCTCTGTAGAACAGCGACTGCCCTTTGCATCAGGTGCATGGCCCCAAGTGCGTGGTGAAATCGCGTGTGGTAAGCCCCCGGATACACCAGCGAGCTCAAGCCCAGCTGGCCTATGCGGCGCAAGCGCTGGAAGTAAGGGTGCTCAATCAGATCAAAAATCCGTTCGGTCGGTATCGCAATGAAACCGTAGATTGGATCGTTGAAGAGTTTGAACTTGTTGGTTTCGACGCCGTCTGCCATAGTCGTGCATTAGGAGCCGTAAATTTAACCTATATCCTATGGACAAAGCGCGTATTCTTTGGGTGGACGATGAAGTGGAGAGTTTGAAGCCGCACCTCATCTATTTGGAGTCCAAAGGATACCAAGTTTCCGTGGCTACGAATGCCGCAGATGCCTTGACTTTTATGCAGGAGCATCCGGTGGATGCAGTTCTGTTGGACGAGCATATGCCGGGCCGTTCTGGGCTAGATGCCTTGCCGGATTTGAAGCGTTTGCGCCCGGCAACTCCCGTGATCATGGTGACCAAAAGCGAGGAGGAGGGCGTGATGGAACAAGCCATCGGGGAAGCCATTGCCGATTATTTGCTCAAGCCCGTTCAGCCGCGCCAAGTTTTGTCCTCCCTGACCCGCGTCTTGGGGGCGCGTCAACTGGTCGCAGACCGCAACCTTTCCAAGTATCAAACCCAATTCCGCAGTCTCAGCATGGATATAGCGGAAGCATGTACGTGGGAAGCATGGACGCGCATCTTTTCCAGCTTGATTCAATTTGACGACCAGCTACAAGGGCCTGATGCGGAGGGTATGCGTCCGATGTTGGACCATCAGCGGGAAGAGGCGAACCGCTTGTTCACTCGTTGGTGGGCAGAGGTATATCCACAGTGGTTGCAGGCCAAAGAAGCGCCTTGTCTTTTTTCGCATCAAATTCTCGATGCGCACGTGGCTCCCTTGGTAAAATCCGGCCAAAAAAGTGTTGTCCTCGTTTTTGACAATCTCCGCCTGGATCAGTGGATGGAATTGCAGCCCTTTTTCCTAGAGGAATTCCGCTTGGTCCAAGATGAGAAATATGCGAGCTTGCTTCCTACCGCCACGCAGTATGCCCGAAACGCCTTGCTCAGTGGGCTCCTGCCCAAAGACATCGCTGTTCGGTATCCGAAAGAATGGGTGCCGGATACCTTAGACGCAGAGGGAAAACGCAATGGCTTTGAGGCCGAATTGCTCCAAAACTGGGCGAATAAGCACAGTTTGACGTCCGTTGAATATGCCAAACTCACCCACCTAGGATCCGAACAAAAGTGGGTGCGTCACTGGCCCAATGTTAAAAACAAAG
>DLWR01000209.1 GCA_003444795.1 Cryomorphaceae bacterium | reverse complement strand
CCAGAGATTGAGAAAACGTCTTCGATAGGCATCAAGAAAGGCTTGTCAACTTCGCGGAGGGGCTCTTCGATCCAAGCATCTACAGAGTTCATCAACTCCATGATGCTGTCTACCCACTGCTGCTCGCCGTTCAAACCACCCAAAGCAGAACCTTGGATAACGGGAGTGTTGTCACCGTCGTACTTGTAGAAGTTCAACAAGTCACGGATTTCCATTTCAACGAGCTCCAACAATTCAGCGTCGTCTACCATGTCCACTTTGTTCATGAACACAACGATACGGGGTACACCAACCTGGCGAGCCAAAAGGATGTGCTCACGCGTCTGGGGCATAGGACCGTCGGTAGAAGCTACTACCAAGATCGCGCCGTCCATCTGGGCAGCACCCGTTACCATGTTCTTAACGTAGTCAGCGTGACCAGGACAGTCAACGTGAGCGTAGTGGCGGTTAGCCGTTTCGTACTCTACGTGTGCCGTGTTGATCGTGATACCACGCTCTTTTTCCTCAGGAGCGGCATCGATAGAATCGAAGCTACGCGCCTGTGAAAGACCTGCGTTAGCCAATACCGTAGTGATAGCGGCCGTCAAGGTCGTTTTACCGTGGTCAACGTGACCAATGGTACCGATATTCAAGTGCGGTTTGTTCCGCACGAAATTCTCCTTTGCCATTTTGTTTTAAGATTAAGTGATTGAACCCAAAGAAAGAAGTCGTTAAAAGAGCCAATGAGGGGAATTGAACCCCTGACCTTTTCCTTACCAAGGAAACGCTCTACCCCTGAGCTACATCGGCTGATGTATGAATGAGCGGAAGACGGGGTTCGAACCCGCGACCCTCAGCTTGGAAGGCTGATGCTCTACCAACTGAGCTACTTCCGCATTTTGCGTGTGGGAGTGGATGGACTCGAACCACCGATGTCTTCCGACGACAGATTTACAGTCTGCTGCAATAGCCACTATGCGACACTCCCAATTTTGCCCTTAAGATTTGACACACGTCTAGAGACTGATTCGAGCCAGCAGAGGGACTCGAACCCCCGACCTACTGATTACAAATCAGTAGCTCTACCAACTGAGCTATGCTGGCATAATACAGGATCATACGGTCCTTAGCAGTGCGTCAAGAAAGAACGTTGCTGCATAGCAGCGTTTCCGCCATTTTTGAAACGGACTGCAAATGTAGAAAATAAAAGGATGTCTACAAGCGCTCTTTAACGCTTTTTGAAAGAAAGGTATTTTCCCTTGTTTCGCTTGATGATCCGATGCAGGGCTTCCATGGCTAAAGCCACGGATTTTTCGAAGGTTTTCGCCTCTTTCTTCACGACAACTTCGCGGCCTGGTAGGTAGATGCAAACTTCCGCGATTTTATTCTCGTGCATGTGATTATTATCGAGTCGCAAGAAAACCGTGGCCTTATTCACGCGATCCGACACTTTGGTGACTGTTTCAACTTTGCTTTGCACATACGCCAACAAGCGGTTGCTGGCTTTGAAGTGGACAGAATGGACAGCTACGTTCATAGCACAAGGGTTTTTATGCACCCTATCGGCCTTTGGGATGCGATTGATGATAGACACGCTTCAGTTGCTCCATGGAAGCATGCGTGTAAATCTGCGTGGCCGACAAATTCGCATGCCCCAGTAGACTGCGAATCGCAGAAAGATCTGCCCCCATGTCTAGCAAATGGGTGGCGAAGGTGTGGCGCAGAACGTGCGGACTCTTCACTTCGCTATTGCTAGTCCTTTGAAGATACGCATGAACGAGGGAATAAACAAGTCTCGGAGGAAGCGGCTTTGTGTCCTTTTGCGAAAAAAGATACCTAGCTGGTAGTGGTGAAGATTGGGCGCAATAGGCTCGATACGCATCCGCCCAAATGGGTAAAATGGGGAGAATGCGTTCTTTATTGCGCTTGCCCATAACGCGGAGGGTGTGGTCCGAAAGCGAAACGTCTGAATGCTTCAGCCCAATGAGTTCTGCGCGACGAAGACCAAATGCGTACAGGGTGAGTAGTAAAAAACGGTCGCGCGCTGGTTCAGCGGAATCCAGGAACAAGGCAGGATCTAATAAAGCCTCCACTTCTTCCCGGCGCAGGGCCCGAACCAACCGTTTCTTTTCTTTCAAGGCCGGTATTCCCACGGCTGGATGGTGTGCTACACCCGTGACCTGTTCTAAAAACCGGTAATACGAACGGAGGGTGGAAAGCTTACGGTTCACCGAACGATGCTCCACCCCGCAATCCACCAAGTGGGCGACCCAGCTCCGGACATGCGTTCGGGCCGCTTCCTGAGCGTCTGTAATCCCAATCTCCCACTCTAAAAATGCGAGCCACTGCGCCACATCTTTGGAATAGGCCACGACCGTCGCGGGCGAAAGGCGGCGTTCGAGGGCTAAATAATCACGATAAGCATCCAACATGGTTGAGAACTAAAAAGCCCCGAGAAGATAGGACTTCCCGGGGCAGTATGAAAAAGACAGGATTCGATCGAGTCGAAAGCCTCTCAGGCGGATTATTCCGCGTCCTTAATACGTAGGGTTTGAACGTAAGCAGCCTTGATGAACTCTTCGCGGCGTGTTACGGAAGGCTTGGTGAATTGTTGACGCTTGCGCAATTGACGCATGGTTTGCGTGCGGTCAAACTTTCGCTTGTAACGCTTGAGCGCGCGATCAATGCCTTCTCCTTCTTTTACTTGAATAACTAACATAATCCAGTCACCTCCTTTCTTTAGGACGGCAAAGGTAGGACAATTTTCAAGTCTGCCGTCACTCCGTCAGGCTATTTATTTTAAAGTAGGTCGGGAGTAGTGCGCGTTGTATCGAATCAAAGTCCGCCAACTGAAAGACTTCTTCCCAACTTCGCACGGGCCGGATCTTGGACCGGAAGTGGTGGAAGGCGCGTACCTGATGGGAACGCCATAGAGGGTGGGCGTAAAGAAAGTCTGCCGAAACCGTGGATAGGACGACGGGCTTTGGAGCCTTCCATACCCAAATCCATGAAACGCGGTCCCACTCTTCCCGATGTCCGAGGAGCGAGTCTGCCCCACCCCAGGCCTCCCGCAGGTCGACCAAGTGCAGTGCCTTCCACTCCGGCCAATGCCCCACACGTTGAAGCCATTCGGCGGAAACCGTATCCGCACCTACAAACCCCTCAAATGGAGGTTCCCGCCTTTTGTCCGCCCAGGTGAATGGCTTTTCTACGCGCTTCAAGGGCGCCGTAGGGATGTCGACGCCAACTTCTTCCACTACGTCCCATTGATCCCAGGGCACAAAGGGAGGTGCTTCGCGTTCATAAATGTTTGCATAAAAAAAGGCGAGGAAAATCCCCGCCCATAGTACTGTTACTGTTCTTTCAGTGCGCCTCACTCGGCATCGTTGTCTTCATACGAATCCGGCTCTGGCTTGGCAGGTGCCCGAAGCACCTTGACAAAAAAGAAGGCAGTGATGGCTGTCACGGTCACTTGCGTGATCAGCATCATCCAAAAAGCTGAGTCTGTCATTCTGCTGCGTGTGTTTGGTTCTTAGAAGCGCGCCATACGAGGACACTGATAAAGATAAAGAGCCCAAGCAGCATCGCACGCGCGAGATGGATGAAGAAGATATCATTCACAAAGCTTCCCGAGGCAATCGGTTGACCGGCCGAAATAACCTCTCCCGTTTGAACGAGCGGCGCTTGATCATCTTCTGTAAATACGTACATGGCGGCCACCTCATCGGGCGCATCCGTTTGGTGTACAATAATTGCAAACCCTTTTTCTTGGCTTTGGAGCTCCACTACTCCATCTACTTGGGCCTCGTAATGATCCGCAAAGGACTCCCGATTGTATGGACGGCTCATGTTCATGGCTCGGCCAATGATGGAACCTTCATCCAATTCCCAGCCGTTTTCAAGCGCCCCCGCATAGTCGTTATTCTTGGGCGTAATCAAGCTCATCACGAAGATTACGAGCAAGATGGTGGGCGTCACGTACTTGATAATGGGCTTGTAAATTTTGGGAAGGGTAATGTCCGAACCAGCATTGATTTCATCCCAGCCTCGGTCGATACCAAAGATCCACGAGAAGAGTATGGATTCGGCCAAGGCAAAGATGACAATGCCTACTGTAGCGCCCCAATAGTCGTATTGGTCAAACACCCCTTCGTTGAAGAAGAAGACGGTGGGTAACCCCATCACCAAGGTGATCAAACCAAAGGTCAAAGCCGATTTTTTCACGCTGTAGCCAAACTCATCTTGCATGAATCCCATCCAGGGGGTACCCATAGCCAATGAGCTGGTAATGCCCGCGAAGAATAGGAGACCAAACCACATGACACCCGCCAAAGTACCGAGCGCTACGCCCCATTTTCCGAAGAGGAAGGGCATCGTTTGGAAGGCCATGGAGAAGCCTGCGTTTTCCTTGACCCAATCCAAGCCTAAGTAGCCCACGGCAATGGGAATGACGATCGATGCGCCAAGCACGATTTCCACAAAGCCATTCATCCAGCCCGCAGACATGGCGTTGAGGGCAATGTCGTCCTTGGGTCGGACATAGGCGGCGTAGCAATGGATGGTACCCATGCCGACGGACAGGGTGAAGAAGATTTGGCCCGCAGCGGCTAGCCACACATTAAAGTTGGTCAAGGAGTCAAATTGCGGCTCCCATAAGAAGTTCAAGCCTAACGTTGCATCACAATCCAAGCATCCCTCGGGCGCCCCGGAGGCTCCTAATGTGAGAGCACGAATCGCCAAGAAAACACCGAAGATGATGAGCATGGGCATGCCAATCTTGGCCACCTTTTCCACGCCGCCCTTGAGACCGCGGGATAATATCCAGGTATTTAAGGCCAGACAGAGCAAATAGAAAATGACGGCCTCGTAGGGGATGCCCAAAGTACTTTCAGAAATATTTACATAGGTGTTGAAGAATTCCGCCACCTGGCTTTGGTTCATGCCGTCAAAGGTTTGGCCCAAAGAGTGGAAGACATAGGACAAGGTCCAGCTTTCAATGTAGCAGTAATAGGCCGCTACGGCAATGTTTGTATAAATACCGAATACCCCGAAATAGCGCCAAAATTTCTTCCGACCCATGGAGCCCAAAATGAAGGGCGTGGAGTGATTCCCCGCCTTGCCGCCATAGCGCCCGCTAGACCACTCAATCCAGAGTAAGGGGATGCCCATCAAGAGGAAGCAAACCAGATAGGGAATGATGAAGGTGCCTCCGCCATTTTGAACGGCTTGGACCGGGAAGCGCAAGAAGTTGCCAAGGCCCACGGCGTTGCCGGCCATGGCGAGAATGAGGCCCACTCGGGAACCCCATGATTGTGTCTCTGAACTCATGTTTTAGGGATATCCCTCAAATATAGGGAATCACATCCAAGACCTCAGCGAAGCTGTGGGGGGAATAGCCTAAATCTTTTTGCGCTTTGGAAATATCAAATCCGGTAATGGGCGGGCGTTTAGCAGGCTGACCCAAGGTCTCACTGCTCACGCGATCAATCAAGTCCGCATCATAGCCACCGTGCGCGGCGACTTGCTGTACTAATTCAAGAATGCTCATGGTATCGGGCCCCGACAAATGGTAGATCCCGGTGGCTGCTTTTTCGGCGATCAGGAGGCAGCCTTCCGCCAAATCCATGGACCACGTTGGGCTCCGAACTTGATCGTCCACCACTTTGATACGTTGCCCTTTGCTCAGCGCACCGCGCGCCCAAAGAATAATGTTGCTCCTGCTCAATCCCGGCACATATCCGATCACCAGAACCGTCCTAGCAATGGTCCAGGGGCAGGTGGCCTGCTTCACGAGCGCCTCAGCATCCGCCTTGGACTTGCCGTAGATACTCAGTGGCGACTCCTGCGCCTCTTCACTGTACGGACCCGATGTTCCGTCAAATATGAAATCCGTGCTGATGAAAATGAGGTGCGCCCCTACCCGCTCACATGCCTCAATGCATGCCGCGGTGGCGTCCACATTTAAAGCGTGGCAAAGTGCGGGCTGCAGTTCACAGTCATCCACCTGCGTCATAGCCGCGCCATGAATCACAACGTCCGGTTTGAAAGCCTCAAAAACCCGCGCATAGTCTTCGGGGGACGTAGTGTCCAAGATCTGGTATTCCGCCCCTTTAAGATCTCCTCGCACCTCTCCCCGACCCGTTGCACAGAGCGTGAAGCGGCCTTGGTTGGCGTGCAA
>DLWR01000044.1 GCA_003444795.1 Cryomorphaceae bacterium | reverse complement strand
CTCCCTCACGGCAGAGGCACAGCTTCCATCGTATGAATTGCAGTGGGGTCAGGCCTATCGCTACCGTGAAGTTAATACCCAGGACATTGTAGACCTGGATTCTACCGCATTTTACACCTTTGGTTCGCGCTTCGCATTGATGACCACCAACCGTTGGTTCTTTGCTAAATACGACCGAAAAACCTCCAAACAGCTCTGGCAAGCGGAGATGGACCAGCTGATTTATGAAGGCGACCGTGCAGAATTGATTTCCACGCACATTGTCAACGGGGAATTTTACATTTTCCTACAAGCCTATAACCGCCAAAGAGATCAAAAGACACTGCTCCTTCAAGTGCTCGATGCGCAAGGAGACCCCAAAGAGCTCAAAGTGGTGGAGCGCATGGACGCTCGCCGGAAGTACAAGGGGAATTTCAAAGTCCAGTTTTCGCAAGACCGCCAGAAATTCTTGATTTTTTCCAATCCGGACTACAGCATTCGGGACGTGGAGAAGTTTTCTGTAGCGGTGTACAGTTTGAATTTGGAACTTATCTGGGCAAAGGACATTGAGCTGGATATTTTGGACCGCTACTTCAGCCTCTACCGATCAGACGTCACCAATGACGGGGATGTCTACTTCATAGGAAAAAAGACTCCGGAACGAAACAAAGGCGAGCGCTGGGTTTGGGGCGAATCCAATGAGGAATTCATCGTGTACCGACTGAGTGGAACGGACGATGCGGTATATGAGGTGGATCTAGGTTTGGACCGCGTTTTTGTGACCAACATGGGCATGGAATTGGACTTTGGAAACAACACCATGGCGGTGGCGGGGTTTTATTCGGAACAAGGATTCAACCGGGCGTCCATCAAAGGAATGTTCTACATCACACTGAACCAGGAGGATGCCTCTGTGGTCAGCACGCATCTGTCGCCTTTTGAAACAGAGTTTTTGGACGAGTTTATGTCCACCAGTCGCGCGCGACGAGGCAGCGAAATTCGCGAAGACTTTGTTTTCCGTCATTTCTTACATCGCCCCGACGGTGGCGCGTTTGTCATTGCGGAAGATTATGAAATGCAGGTCGTCACGACCCAAACGCGCAGCGGAACCGTCACCAACTACTACTATTACTATTATGACATCATTGCCTTTGGCATTTCAGACAAGGGCCAAATCGAATGGTCAGGACATATCCCCAAGCGTCAATTCTCCCGAAACGATGGCGGCCGTGCCTCTGGATACCTACCCGTGGTGGACGGTAACCAGCTGCATATGATTTTTAATGACCATAAGGCCAATGAGAAGCGATTTGGGCGCCGAACTCCCAATATTATGCGGAATCCAGTGAGTTCCAATGTGGTGGCGGTTACCATCACGCCGGAAGCGGAAATGACCTATAACGTTTTGTACAACAACGCTAAAACGAAGGTTTTGACGCTTCCACGTCGCAGTGCTTCGAGTGAATTTGTGCAAGGCGAAGCTGTTTTTTATTCGTACCGAAAAAACAAAGTGCAATTCGGTTCTTTGCAACGCAGCCACTAAGCCGGCAGCCCTCCTCTTTGGCATGAAAAAGAATTTGCGCACCCTTAGCAAGGCGGATCTCCAGGCACTTTTTATTGAGCTGGGGGAGCCCTCTTTCCGCGCCAACCAAGTCTATGATTGGATATGGGCAAAGGGAGTGCAGTCTTTTCAGGACATGCGCAATGTACCTAAAGCTCTTTTGGCCACCCTGCAAGAAAACTATGCCATCACCCCCATCACCTTGGACCATGTCCAGCACGCGGAAGATGGTACGATTAAGAATGCGGTCAAACTCCCGGATGGCCTGATCGTAGAATCGGTACTCATACCGACGGAAAAGCGCATCACCGCTTGCGTCAGTTCCCAAGTAGGCTGCAGCCTCAACTGTGCCTTTTGCGCGACGGCCAAACTCAAGCGCATGCGAAACTTGGGGCCCGATGAGATTTACGACCAGGTGCAATCCATTCACCGCCAGGGACTGGAGCACTTTGGGCGCCCACTCACCAACATCGTCTTCATGGGCATGGGGGAGCCTCTGATGAATTACAACAATGTCTTGTCCGCCATTGAGAAGATTACCCAGCCGGAAGGCATGGGCATGTCTCCCAAGCGCATCACCTTGTCCACAGTAGGGCTCCCAAAAATGATCAAGAAACTTGCCGACGATGGGGTGAAGTTCAACTTAGCGGTGAGTTTGCATTCGGCCCGAGACAGTGTGCGGTCTAGCATCATGCCGATTAACGATGTTTCGCCCATTGCCGACTTGCGTGAATCATTGGAATATTGGTACCGAGCCACCAAGCGACGTATCACCTTCGAATATGTCGTGTGGAAAAACGTCAACGATCAACCGGAGGATATTCAAGCCTTGGTCGACCTCTGTAAGCGCATCCCCTGCAAGGTGAATTTGATTGAATACAACGCCATTGGGGATCCGCAATTTCAGCAAGCGGATGAAGCCGCACTGGAGGCCTACATCACGGCGTTAGACGCCATTGGCGTGACCGCCAAGGTGCGGCGTTCAAGGGGCCGGGACATCGATGCGGCCTGCGGCCAATTGGCGAATAAAAAACTCCCCGCTGAGCTCCAAGAGACGGAGGCCTGAGCTTTGCTCAGAGGGAGCGAAACACCCACAGATAAAAGTCATTTGCTTCCCGGCGTTGCGCCGTAATTTTGCGGCATGATCACACGCAAACAGGTTGAAGAAGCCCTTTCGGCGGTTGCCAACGCTTCTGGTAAAGGCATGTTACTTGCCTCCAACGGCCTTCGCAATGTTCAAGTCATGGGGAAGGAAGTGATTGTGGATGTGGTTTCGGACAGCCCCGTGCTGCACCAGAAGAAAAAATTGGAAGTCGAAGTGCTTCAGGCGCTGCATGCACGCATCGATGAAAAATTGCAGGTGACCATTAATTTGACGGTCGAGGCGCCAGAATCCCCTGAGACTACGTTGCTGCGCGGTAAAGCCATTGACGGCATTCAACACGTCGTAGCCATTGCATCCGGCAAAGGCGGGGTGGGCAAGTCTACTGTAACGGCTAACCTCGCGGTCACTTTGGCCGGAATGGGCTTTAAAGTGGGCATCCTCGATGCGGATATCTACGGCCCGAGCATGCCCTTGATGTTTGACGTGATCAGCGACAAACCGGGGGCCATTGAAATTAATGGGGT
>DLWR01000080.1 GCA_003444795.1 Cryomorphaceae bacterium | reverse complement strand
CTGAAGTACGTAGTCGGGCACGACAGTTGCCGGTGGGTTGCCGTTTAGCAAGACGATGTCCTGATGGTCGTTGCGACCCGCAATCCCGACTCGATCGGTATCGGGATCGCAGCCGATGACCATGTCGGCGCCCAGTTCTTGTGCTTTTTCAATGGCCAAGGCCAATGCCGCGGGCTCTTCCGGATTGGGGGAGTGCACCGTGGGGAAGTTTCCATCCGGGGTGGCCTGGGATTGGAGCACATGCACGTTTTTGAAACCGAATCGCTCCAAAGCCGGTGGCACCATCGTGATGGACGTGCCATGGAGGGCTGTAAATACCAGGTTCAGGGCATGGTTTCCAGAGGTATTCATGGAAAGCGTAGCTACTTGCGCCAAATAGGCTTCATCGGCCTTTTGGTCCAAGTAGGTGAGGTGGGAAGACTTGGCTGCCCATTGGATATCCTCCAAGGCCACAGAACGCACCGCTGCGAGAATCTCTTTGTCTTGAGGCGGGACGAGTTGGCCGCCGTCGCTCCAATAGACCTTGTAGCCGTTGTATTCCTTAGGGTTGTGTGACGCAGTCAGAACGATACCGGCTGTACAGCCATATTCGCGTACAGTAAAGCTCAATTGAGGAGTGGGGCGCAGTTCAGGATATAGGAGGACGTCAATCTCATTGGCGGTTAAGACATGCGCCACTTCCAAGGCCAACGTATCGCTTTGGTTGCGGGAATCATAGGCGATGGCCACTTTGGGAATCGCTACGTCGCTAGCTTTTAAGTAGTTGGCGAGACCTTGTGTGGCGAGACCCAGCGTGTATTTGTTGATACCATTAGAGCCCAAGCGCATTATGCCGCGCAGACCACCCGTGCCAAATTCTAGATCGGTGTAGAAGGCTTCGTTCAAGGTCGCAGGATCGTTGCTCATCCACTTTCGTATGATAGCCTTGTCGCTTTCGGCAATGGGTGCTGCAAGCCAGGCTTCCGCTTTCTGTAGGGCAATGGGATCAAATTCCATAACGGCAAATATCGAAGAAAGAGGGCCGTTGCCGGCGCTTAGAATGCGTCAGAATTGCGCCATTTTGACCGCAGCAATGGCGGCTTCATCGCCTTTGTTGCCCAACTTGCCGCCGCAGCGGTCCAAAGATTGTTGTTCGTGATCGTCCGTCAAAACACAAAAAATGACTGGGACTTTTCCGTGGGCATTGAGCTCGGCAATCCCGTGGGTCACACCTTGGCATACGAAGTCAAAATGAGCTGTTTCACCGCGGATTACGGACCCAATGGCAATTACCGCATCAAATTCTAAAGAGGCAGATACCATTTTACAGCCGTGAATCAGCTCAAAGCTGCCAGGAACGGCAAAGTCTTCGATGTCCGAGGGTTTTACGCCCAGGGCCTCCAGGGTGTCTCGAGCGCCTTGCGCCAGTGCATCTGTGATATGGCTATTCCACTCCGAAACGACCAGCGCAAAACGCTTTCCCTTTGCGGAAGGAATCCCGGAAAGATCGAGGGATCCGCGTTGTGCGGTCGCCATCTTACTGGTTGTTGATCTTGGCCTCGCAGTAGCCAATCATCGCATCGACATCGGCGGCCTCGTTGGAGGTGGCAAACTCTTCTTTGATGCGTGTGTAGTACTTCAAAGCGGCCTTGTAGTCGCCATTGATTTCCGCTGCAGAGGCGGCCTTAGACAAGTAGAAAGGCGTGAGGAAGTTGTTGACCTGCTCCTTGGAAGCCTTTGCGTAATATTCTTCTGCCTCTTCCGGTTGGTTGAGATCTGCAAATGCATCCCCGATGGCGCCAAGAGCAACACCGCTCAATACACCGTCGTTGCTGCTGAAATCATCCAGGTGTGCGATCGCCTCTTCGGGCTGACCCAATCCGAGGTAGCACAAACCCGCGTAGTATTCGGCGAGATTGCCCGCTTTCGTGGAGCCGTGCTCCTCAATGATGTCCAAGAAGCCCAATTGAGCAGCGTTGCCGTTCAAGGCCAATTTCAAAGAGTCTTGTGCAAAGGCCTTTTGAGCAGGGTAGATGGCGATTTGAGCCTCCTCTTCCGCAGGACCTGCGATGAAGTGGTTGTAGGCCCACACCAGGGCGAAAAGAGCAATAGCGCCTCCAATGATTTGGGTGATGCGCTGCTTGTTAGCATTAACAAAAGATTCAACTTTTCCGAGGCTTTCGGTTACAACCGCTTCGGGGTTTTCAATTAGGTCAAATTCGTTTTTCTTCGCCATGATGCGTGGAAATGGTATGAAATAGGCCGCCAAAGATAGCCAAAAGGATAGTTCAGCGGTACTTTTGATGCATGCAGGATGTGATTCTTACAGATCTTCGGTTGGTGCACTTCAAGAACCATGCACAGGCCGAATTTCAATTCAGCCCCAAACTCAATGCCCTCGTAGGTTCTAACGGGGCTGGTAAGACGACCATCCTGGATGCCGTTCATGTGCTCTGCATGACGCGCAGCTACTTTCACAGCACGGATTCTCATTGTATTCAGTTTGATGCACCCTTCTTTGTGGCCGAAGGGACGATGGCCATTGGTTCGGCCGAAACCCCCCTGTACTGCGGTCTGAAGCGCGGTGAGAAAAAGGTATTCAAAGCGGACGATGCCGAATACACCAAGCTTTCTGAACACCTTGGGCGCTTCCCCGTGGTCATGATTTCTCCATACGACCGCGATTTGATCACAGAAGGCAGCGAAACGCGTCGAAAATTCATGGATGCCGTCATCGCACAATCCAACAAGGCTTTCTTGGACGCCTTGATTCAGTACAATCGGGCACTTACCCAGCGCAATGCCCTACTGAAGTATTTCGCGGCCAACCGGACTTTTGACGCTTCCATGTTGGAACTCTACGACGAACAACTCTGTCAATGGGCCCCCATTATTCATGATGCACGCGCCGCCTTTGTGGCGGACTTTGAGCCCCGCCTCCAACATTACTACCGTTGGATGGCCGGTGAAGGGGAGTCCGTAGGCATTGCCTTCAAATCGGCCTTAACGGAATCCTCCATGCAAGAGGTGCTTGCCGAGCGTCTCCCCAAGGATCGCGTGGTTCAATACACCTCGGCCGGACCCCATCGGGAAGATTTGGTCTTTACCCTGCATGGTCAGCCCTTGCAGCGTGTGGGGTCTCAGGGGCAGCAAAAATCCTTTTTAGTGGCCCTGAAATTGGCGGTCTTCGATGCGCTAAAGGATGCCCTTCAGCTCAAGCCTATCTTGCTTTTGGACGATATTTTTGATAAGCTAGATGCCCAACGGGTGGAGGGCTTGATTCGATTGGTGAATGAGCACCATTTTGGCCAAATTTTCATCACGGACACGCACCCCGAACGGACTGCTCACATGGTGAAAGAAGTCAACGAGGAGGCCAAGGTGTTGGATTTGAGCCCCATTCAGCCATGAGTCGCCGCCCGCAGCTGCAATCCCTACAGGATGCACTTAGCACGTTGACGGACAGGTTTAAAGACAAGCCGGCCTACCAACTAGCCTTGGTGAAAAATGCCTGGCAAGCCACCCTGGGGGAGGCCGCAACCCAGAAGGTCCATAAGTTCAGCATGCATGAGGGGGTACTGCACGTTCACCTTCAATCCGATTCTTTGCGCCACGAACTCAGTCTGCAGCGCAGTCGGCTTTTGGTCGCCTTGAATGAGGCCTTGGAAGGGGCAGTCGTGCTGGAAGAATTGGCGCTTCACTAATCTGCAAAAAAAACCGGCCATCCCCGCAGGAATGGCCGGAAAAAAACCGGTTAAAAAACCGAAAAAAAAACTTAGTAAGCGTATTGCTCGCGGCCGCCAAAGAAAAAGGCGCCTTCGATCGCAGCGTTTTCGTCGCTGTCCGAGCCGTGGATGGCGTTTGCCGCGATAGATTGCGCATACAGCTTACGGATGGTGCCTTCCGCTGCTTCAGCAGGGTTGGTGGCGCCAATCAAGGTGCGGAAGTCAGCAACAGCGTTTTCTTTTTCCAAGATGTCCGCTACGATTGGGCCGGAAGTCATGTACTCGACCAATTCTCCGTAGAAAGGACGCTCGGCGTGCACAGCATAGAACTGACCCGCTTCGTTGCGGCTCAATTGCGTGAGTTTCATGGCCACGATGCGGAAACCGGCGCCATTGATTTTTTCAAGGATAGCACCGATGTGTCCGTTTTCGACAGCATCTGGCTTGATCATGGTAAAAGTGCGATTGCTCATAATATTTCTCGTTTTCGGCCGCGAAATTACGAAATTTACCCCCACAGACCTTCCTATGGCATTGCATGATTTATCCCGCCTGTTGGCGCAGAAACCCCATCGTCTCGTTCTTACCTCGCATTGGAACCCGGATGGGGATGCTGTTGGGTCCACCTTGGGCTTAGCGCATTACTTGCAGGGCAAGGGCCACAGTGTTCAAGTGGTTTTCCCCAATTCTCCTTCAGCTCCCGTCTCCAAGGCACCCGGATTTTCTGCGCCTTGGGTGCATCTGTACGATAGCGATGCGGCCGGGTGTTCGGCCATTTTTTCCCAGGCGGAAGGCCTCTTTTCGTTGGATTACAATACCTCCTCCCGAGTAGGCGAGGCCATGCAGGCGGAGCTTGAAGCATTTGATGGGTTTAAAGTTATAATTGATCACCACCAGGAACCCGACGGGGGATATGACTTTGTGTACAGCCAAACCACCAAGTCGTCGACCGCAGAAATGGTCTACGATTTCATTGCTACCCACGGTGGAACCTTGGATGTGGCCGCAGCCGATTGCTTACTCATGGGCTTGATTACCGATACCGGGTCCTTCCGCTTTCCTTCCGTAAGTGCT
>DLWR01000225.1 GCA_003444795.1 Cryomorphaceae bacterium | reverse complement strand
GCTTTGCATTCGACCAGCATCCAGAGGTTTCCTTGGTGAAATATGGCGGCATCAAAGCGCTTTTGGAGACCTAGGACCTCTATACCGCGCTCCACGGCGATGGCTTCAGGAGGATAGCCGGCATCTAGCACAAACCGGCGCAAGGCGTCCTGTCGCACCCACTCTTCAGGGGTGGCTTTGACGTGTTTTTTTCGAAAAGCATCCCAAAGGGTAGGCGATTCGGGATCCAAATCCTGCATACTCGAATGTAGCCAAGGTCTCATGGTGCAAAGGTTGCGTACTTTTGCTATTCGCATGAAGAAAAAAATCCTACCCTACCGCGATCCGTTTGGCTACCCCATTTGGGCGAAGCGCACGGTGATCTTTTGGTTTGGCATGGTGACTTGGTACCGCTGCAATCGACTGAATAAGCTGCAAATCAGTGGAGGTGAACATCTAACGGGTTTGCCGGACGCCAATGTGCTCTTTGTGAGCAACCACCAAACCTACTTCATGGACGTGGCCAGTATGTACCTCGTATTTAGTCATGCAAAGCACCGTATTTACGATCGGGCGGACCGTTTTTGGCCCTTCATCAACCCGAAGATTAACCTCTTTTTTATCGCCGCTAAAGAGACGATGAAGGCGGGCTTGCTTCCTAGAATGTTGGCCTTGGCGGGTTCGGTGAGCATCAAACGCACTTGGCGCGAAGCGGGCAAAGACATTAGTCGCAATGTGGATTCGCGCGATCTTGACAACATTAAAAAAGCCATTGGGGCAGGGTGGGTCATCACTTTTCCGCAGGGAACCACTAAACCTTATGTGCCAGGAAGACGAGGTACGGCTCACATTATTAAGCAGTTAAATCCTGTTGTGGTCCCCGTCGTAATCGATGGCTACCGACGTGCTTTTGACAAAAAAGGCTTGCGCACTAAAAAGCGTGGAAGTCAGCTACGAATGCGCTTCAAAGCCCCCATGTCTTTCCCCGTGGATGCGAGTCCCCAAGAGATTCTGGATCAAATTATGGATGCCATTGAGCAATCGCCAAAGCATCACGGAATTCGTACCTTGGATCCCACTAATAGCCCAGCAAACGTTTGAACATGAAACGCATACTCTTCCCCGTGTTGGCCGCAGTGGCGCTTTTTGCCGCATGTGAAAAGAGCATCTTACCGGAAGATGCGAGCTACGACCAGCGCAATGTGGTGCTCCGTCACTTCTTCTACTACGATGGGGTGACCATGGATACCAACAAGATATTTCTCTTGGGAAATGCGGAAGTCCGTTTCCAGGATGTGGAGGTCGTTTTTGGCCAGTACTACTTTACGGACCACTTGGACGATACCTTGACGCCGAATTTCAAGGACACGGTTAATCCCTATGTGTTTGATCCGGTAGCGGCGTCCATGACGTACAACACGGAAGCGCGCTTGTACCGCCTCTCCAAGGGCATTTACAGCGGCACACGTCACTTCCGCATGGGCTTGGATTCAGCTGCGAACGCTACGGCACCCAGTGCGCTTTCCGAGAAGCACACCTTGCGGCACCCCGGTCTCGACCGCGGTGAGAATGAAGGGTACAATATTTTGTACATCAAAGGCTTCTATAAAGATGTAAACGATACGACGGTAGCCGCTCCCGATAAGCCTTTTGTGTACCGAGTCTCCAATGCCATCATGCAAGTCGACTGGTTTAAGTCCATGTCGTTTAACGTGGTGCCCAACCGCGATGTGAACATTAACATCGTGTGGGACATTGAGAAATTGCTGCTTGGCACCGATCCTCTCTTAGTGGATGACTTAGATGTTGATCCAAGCAATCCCCTGGCTGCCGGACTGTGGCCGAGCATCAAGGCCAATCTAGAAGCCTCCTACGAGATTCAGCTGTAGGCCCCCATGAAGGCCCATTTTATCGCCATTGGAGGTTCTGCCATGCACAATCTGGCGTTGGCCTTGGCCGAGCGTGGTGATACGGTTATAACCGGTAGTGATGACGCCATTTTTGAGCCATCGCGCAGCCGATTGAGCGCTGCGGGCATTATTCCAGCGGCAGAGGGCTGGTTTCCTGAAAAAATAACGGCCGACCTAGATGCAGTGATCCTTGGAATGCACGCGCGGGCAGACAATCCTGAATTGCTCCGAGCCCAAGAACTCGGCCTGTCCATTTTTTCCTACCCAGAATACCTCTACGAAGCTACCAAAGGCAAGACCCGGGTGGTCGTCGGAGGTAGCCATGGGAAAACGAGCACAACCTCCATGTTGCTACATGCCTTGCGTTTGGACGGTTTAGAAGTGGATTATATGGTGGGTGCGCAATTAGCGGGCTATCAAACGATGGTTCGCTTGTCGACGACGGCCGAATGGGCGGTATTCGAAGGCGATGAATACCTGTCATCACCAATTGACTTGCGCCCAAAGTTCCATTTATACCGCGCAAACGTCGCCATCCTAACCGGCATGGCTTGGGACCACGTCAATGTCTTCCCCACCATGGAGGACTATGAGCGCGCATTCAGTGGCTTTTTGGAAAGTATGGAGCCCGGAGGCACCTTGATCTACAATGAAGAAGACAAGGCCCTCACGGCGGTAGTTCTAGCGGATCAGAGTCCTATTCGAAAAATCCCCTACCGAACCCCCGCCTACCGCATTGAAAACAACCAGTGGATTTGGGAAACGCCCCATGGCGATTTGCCCCTGCGCATCCTTGGAAGGCACAATTTGAGCAATGCGGAAGGAGCCCGTTGGCTGGCCTTGGAGATGGGCATCCAAGAGGAGGATTTCTACGACGCGATGGCCACATTTGAAGGCGCACAGCGTCGCTTGGAGGTACTGGCCGAATCGGATCAACGTTGCGTGCACTTGGATTTTGCTCACGCCCCGAGCAAAGTCAAAGCTACGGTGGCGGCCTATGTCGAAACCTACGCGGGGCAGCCCACGGCGGGCTTGTTGGAGCTTCACACGTTTAGTTCGCTCAATCCTGCTTTTATTCCCGGCTATGCTAGGAGCATGGAGGGTTTGGGAACGGCCATCGTCTACTTTGATCCGGCAGCCGTAGCACACAAGAAGCTACCCGCTTTGGACCCAGCCTGGGTCCAAGACATCTTTGGGCCAAGTGTCCAGATCTTGACCCGCCAAGAAGAAGTGATTGAAGCATTGGAGGCATTGCCAGCGAAGTGCTCACTTTTGCTCATGTCCTCCGGGAATATGGGCGGCATCGATGTCCGCACTTGGGCGCC
>DLWR01000107.1:10145-11049 GCA_003444795.1 Cryomorphaceae bacterium | reverse complement strand
GAAACGGATAGCACAAAGGTTCGGCTGAAATTTTCCCCATTTTTCACACGTCCCTACTTCATGAACGCGATTTTGAACCACGGGAGCACCCTGACCAATGGTCCACTGGTTATTCCGGCCAATCAAACCAAAACCTTCCATGCACAGTATTCGGTCCTCCAAGATGCCACCATTGCTAGCGTACTGCCCCATGCGCACTTGTTGTGTACCTCGATGAAGGCACTGGCCGTTACCCCCGCAGGCGACACCATTCCGCTTATCGACATCCCGCAGTGGGATTTCCATTGGCAAATGAATTACCGGTTCAAAAATCTGATCAAGGTTCCAGCCAATAGTGTGCTGCACGGGTGGGCCACCTATGACAACACCGCGTTCAATCCCAACAATCCCAATAGTCCGCCGCAATTGGTCACGGTTGGCGAGGCTACCACAGATGAAATGATGCTGTTTTACTTTGGATACACAGGCTATCAGTCCGGGGATGAAAACACAGTGGTGGACCCCAATGGCCACCAGGCGCATCTGGGAGGCTGTAGTATGGCTCACTTGGAGGTTGCTGAGGAGGGGGACCGTCCAAATTGGGCACCCTATCCGATGCCTGCTTCAGATGTTTGGCACGTACATCCACCCGAGGATGCGTTGTTCTTGGAGGTGGTGGATGCCTCTGGTCGCGTGGCCTATCGCGGGCCGGTTCCGGAGCAGATAGATGTTCGGCACTGGCAAAACGGACTGTATGTGGCCCGAATGCAAACCAAGCGTGGTACTTTTGCGGTGAAATGGCATATCCAAAGGTGATAGTAGGCATGGTGGCCGTCCTCTTGAGCGCTTCTGCTTGGGGGCAGACTGCCTCGGACGCCCCAGCCAAAAGAGCTGCCATCGCCTCGGCCCTAGTGCCCGGTGCTGG
>DLWR01000107.1:0-9760 GCA_003444795.1 Cryomorphaceae bacterium | reverse complement strand
TCCGGGTATTTTCTCTACACCAACCAAGCTACCCTAAACCGACTGAATACTGCCATTGACCTCCGCTACGACAATGACCCATTAACGGTGGATGAGTTTAGTGGTCGTTTTACAGACGCCCAGCTTTTCACGTTGAAGAATGAAACGCGCCGTTCTAGGGATTACGCCGTTCTGGGAGTGGGAGCCGCCTACCTCTTCCAAATATTGGACGCCTACGCATCGGGCTTCCTGGTGGAATTTGACGTCACTCCTACGCTGACCACCACGGTCTCCCCTTCTGTTGAACCCATGGCACCTGTGGGTGTTAGTTGGACATGGTCATGGCCTTGAACATCGCAATAATCGGATACGGCAAAATGGGCCGTGAAATAGAGCGCACCGCCATTGATCGGGGCCATAAAATCGTGGCAAAGGTTGGGCGCGAGGGCATTGCCGCGCATTCCCTAACGGGCGTGGATGTGGCCATAGAGTTCACAGAACCAACTGCGGTGATGGACAATATTCGCACGTTGCTCGGCATGGGTCTACCCACGGTTTGCGTGACTACTGGCTGGTTTGACCGCGTGCAGGAGCTCGAAGATGCGGCGCATCAAGCCCCGTTGGTGTATGCCTCCAATTTTTCGCTTGGCGTCAACATCTTATTTCAAATCACTCAAGAGCTAGCCGCCTTGATGGCCCCCTATTCGGACTACAAAGTGGGCATTGAAGAAGTGCACCACACCGCCAAAAAGGATGCCCCAAGCGGTACCGCCATCACCTTGGCGCAAGGCATTTTACCCGCTTATCCCGCGCTGCATGGATGGGCCTTGTCCCAAAATGCCGGTCCGGACCAGCTGCCCATCAATGCCGTCCGCCAAGATCCTGTCCCTGGAACGCATACGGTATCCTATTCCTCTTCGGTGGACGAACTCAGCCTCCACCACATTGCACATCCGCGTGCAGGCTTTGCCCTCGGGGCAGTGATTGCCGCAGAAAAAGCAGTTCACATACCCCCCGGAATTCACCCTTTTGCAGATCTCTTATTTGCTCGATAATGCCCGCCGTGATTTCTAGACTGCAAAAGTTTACCGAAAGCGTGACCCTGGATGTCCTGGGGGTCCTCATCGTCGTGAGCGCTTCCATCGCCATGGGCTACCACTTGACCGTCATTGACGGCATTCCCATTGGTATCCTCTCCACAGTCGGCGCAGCTTTTTCCATGATGGCGACACGACTTGTCACCAAACGAAACAACTGGGGAAATCTCATTGGCGTACTGACCACGGTGAATACCACAGTTGTAGATTATTACCTCGGCAATCAGGCTGCCCTACTCACCTACCCCATTTCCTTTTTTGGAAACATTGCCTCCTTCTACTTCTGGCGCAAGAAGGGAAACCGAACGCCTCGCAAATTCGACCATTGGTATTTTGTCAACGCTGGCATCGCCACCGTTATGGCCATAGGTTTAAACTACATCGGCTTTTCCGGCTACCTTGCCCATGAAATCTACGCGGAAGACCTTTCTAAATTTTGGGTGACCACCATTATTACGGCCCTCACCTTTTCCGGAACACTTAACATGCCTCGCATGTATGCGGATACTTGGGGCTTCTATGAAGTGTACAACGGCTTCAAATTGTACCAAAATGTGCTCTTTGGAAATATTGCCTATGTGGCCAAGTACATCTTTTACCTCATCAATGCCCTCTTAGGCTGGATAGTTTGGCACCAGGTACGAAAAAACGAGGCCGAAAACGCCTAATGGGCTTAAGGGGTAGCGTACCAGTACCTCGAATGTTTAAGGAGTCTTCGTTGGTAGATATAGGCCCCAACTGAAGGCGCCAAAGAGCATGATGGAACGAATCGCCTTCAATAGACTTGTTAGGGCTCCAATGTAAATAGTGAGCACCAGAAAGAAGCCGAAACGAAGTCCAAAGGTGGGCGCCTCGTTCTCCATCACCGTGAGCAGCGTTGGAGCAATTCTTCGTGCAAAACATCCACTTGACGACGCAAGGAGGCCTCATCTTCGTCGTTCTGCACAATGAAATCTCGATCGGATAAGTGTGCGCGACGCTTGGCATCCGGCCATTGATGTTGCATGCGCTGCTCTACCTCTTCACGGGTCATTCCCGACCGTGCCATGACTCTTTGGATGCGGACTTCTTTGGACGCCTCAACCACGACAATGGCGTCACAGGTTTGGTAGGTTCCAGATTCGAAAAGGATGGCCGCCTCGCGTAAAATATAGGGAGCGGTTTGAGCGGCATGCCAAGCTACGAAGTCCGCATGAACCGCGGGATGGACCAGGGCATTGATTCGAGCGGTATCCTCCGGGCTTGAAAAGGCACGTTGGGCCAAGGTTTTGCGCTGCAATTGCCCTTCCACATAGATTCCTGGCCCAAAGGCGTCTTCTATCGCGGCTTTCAGTCCTTCATCTTCCACCATGAGTCGTTTGGCCGCATCGTCAGCCACATAGACGGGAATTCCAATCTCATGCAACATGGCGGCGACGGTAGACTTCCCGGAACCTATGGCGCCTGTCAATCCGATGTGGAGTGCTTTCATAGGAGCAAGATAGTCGTCCTAGTCGTAGATCTCGGCAATGGAAGAAAAAAGCCCCATCGAGTCATTTGGTGGGGCCTAATGATTAAAAGCTAATCTGCAAATCTGCGGAGGTTCCTGCCCCACTATGAGGTCCCGCCCAGAAGGTAAACGAGCCCGATTCTGCCGTGGATCCCGATGCGGTCTTCACGTGAAGTTCCTCCAGGGGCACCCGAATGAGGACCGTTTTCGTTGCACCAGCGGGCAAAGCGACCCGCTCAAATCCAACCAGACGTTTCATTGGTTGCACCACGATGGCACTGTGATGATCGCGCACATAGACCTGAACAACTTCATCCACTGCCACCTCACCGGTATTGGCAATTTCTACGCGAACTTCCACGGTTTTTTTATCCGAAGCAAGGGCTGCACTCGTCTGGCCATATTCCACCTTGGAGTAGGTCAATCCGTAGCCAAATGGGTAGGCTGGACCATTCGGACCATCCGTGTAATGAGACCAGAAGACCGCGTCAATGGGGCCGGGACGCCCCGTACTGTAGGCACCGTAGTAGAGCGGAATTTGCCCCACTTCCCTGGGAAAAGTCATGGGAAGACGACCGCTCGGGCTGCGCTTGCCCACCAGAAGGTTGGCGATCGCTGGTCCGCCCATCGTACCGGGTTGCCACACCAAGAGGATGGCTTTCACACGGCTTTCAATGTCCTTGGGCAAAATCATGGGACGACCCGCGTAAAGTACGAGAACGACTTCGGATTGCACCTCCAAGACCTTGCGCACGAGTTCTTCCTGCAAGCCTGGCAAGCCCAAATGCATCCGGGAACGACCTTCACCCGACTGGAAGCCATGCTCTCCAACGGCCAAAAGCACCATATCGGCTTGCTTCGCCGCCATAACCGCGGCACCCATACCAGCCGTGTCCGTCGTATTGATCGCAGCTTCAGTTGGGAAGTTGATGGGACCCGTCAAGAATACAGGTCCCGTAGCCGTCGTTAGTGGGTTCTTGCCCTTCAACACCGCTTGTAGGCCCTCCTCCAGGGACACCGCCGTGTAATCATCACTCGAAACGCGCCAATTGCCCAAGGGGCTGTTAGTTTCTGCACCAAAGGGTCCAATCAAGGCCACCTTCTGCCCCTTTGCCATGGGGAGAATTCCGTCGTTCTTCAGCAAAACGGCCGACTTCTCTGCCATTTCTTGGGCCTCCGCCGCCCAGGGAGACTTCTTCGGCTCCCAAGATCCCCCGCGGTTGCAGTATTTGTATGGGTCATCCATCAGCCCTAAATCAAATTTGAGCTTGAGCACTCGACGAACGGCATCGTCAACAAGGGCTTCAGAGACTTTGCCCTCGCGCACCAATTGCGCCAAATGGGCCACATAAGCCAAAGACTCCATGTCCATGTCACAGCGCGCATTCGCGGCTTGCATCGCGGCCTCCTTCAAGTCACGGGAATACCCATGTGCCCGCATCTCGCCAATGGATCCCCAGTCACTAACCAAAACCCCATCAAAGCCCCAATCGTCTTTGAGGACCGCGGCTAGAGCCTGATTTCCCGTAGCGGGAACGGCTTCAACGGTGTTGAAGGAATTCATAAAGGTGGCTACCCCCGCCTTGGAAGAAGCCTCAAAGGGCGGTAAAATGACCGTATGCAAGGTGTGCTGACTCACATCCACGGTGTTGTAATCGCGACCACCTTCGCTAAAGCCATACCCTGCAAAGTGCTTGGCGCAGGCTGCCATGGTCAACGGACTAGCAAGATTATCACCTTGGAAACCTTGGATCCGTGCTTCGGACACTCGCGCTACTAAAAATGGGTCCTCGCCAGCGCCTTCCATCACTCGCCCCCAACGGGGGTCACGCATGACATCCACCATCGGAGCAAACGTCCAATTCAACCCATAGGCCGTGGCTTCTGCGGCTGCATTTTGGGCGCTTTTTGCAATGGCTGGCATATCCCAGGATGCTGCTTCCGCCAAGGGAATTGGCGACAAGGTCTTGTAGCCGTGAATGACATCACAGGCGAAAATCAAGGGAATGCCCAACCGGGTTTCTTCGACGGCCACCTTCTGCATGGCGCGCACTTCCTCTACGCCCTGCACATTGAGGACGGAACCGACCCATCCATTGCGGAGGTGCTGGTATTTGGTAGCGGCATCTCCTCCTACTGGGGCAGGGCCCGTTGCGTTCCAGAAGCCATTGTACTGGTTCATTTGGCCGACCTTCTCCTCTAGCGTCATGAGTGCCATAACGGAGTCCACCCGCTCTGCCACCGGTTTTTTCTGCGCAAAAGCAGGCCCAGCGGCCAACATCAAAACAAGCAATGCACGTGTTTTCATTCGTCGTTAAAATTGGTCTTACGGTTTTTTAGGAACAATCAATTCTCCCCAAAGTCCAGGGTTCAAGTGGAAGCCTTGTGCCTCCCCCGAATTCCATCGGATCTGTTCAGTCCGACCCTTGGCGTTTCCTTGGTCACGTGCCACCTCCAAAAGGTAGCGCCCTTCCAGTTGCCAGCCTTCACGCTTAAGGCTTGCCCAAGGCAACTTCCAGCTGACCAGGGTAAACGCTCCCCCTTCATCCACCAGGATGTCGCGCTTGACCGGAATAAGTGCGCCCGTTCGGAAATTGACCACCTCGGGACTCTCCCCAAGGCTGAGGCCTAGATGTACATCGGAGAACAAGAAATTGGTTCTGGGGCGTTTGCTCATTTCGGGCTGAGCAGAAAAGGCCACTTCAAGCGCATCTCCGTTCCAAAGTTCTATACCCTGCTTGGTATTCACAAAGGGCTCGCGGTCCACAAAACGTCCTGTGAGGATCAAGCTGTCCATGGTACTAACCCCCGTAACAATGGCGTCCCCCAAGCGAAGATTAAACAATACGTCCCCATTGGGCGTCCTGGATGCACTGACCTTCTTGCGCAAAGAACCCGCAAATGGAACCACCTCCATTTTTTGGAGCTCAAACGTACCGTCTCCCTCAAACTGCGTAATAAACTGCTTGATATTGGAGGGATCGCAGTCCATCTCGGTCCAATTGAACAAGCCCATGGGTAGATCAATGACCGTCCACTGATCGGTGATGGGGCCATTGACTACGTAGTTGGAGCTCATGCCTATCCATGCTTGACGGCCCGAATAGTCTTCAAAACCGAAGGCCAGCGGAAGGGTTTTCAACGCTTGTGCTCCTTTTGGAAGGCGCACCATGAGACGCATAGCTGCCTCGTCGACGATGGCCGCCATATTCTTGCCACTCCATTGGTCCCAGCCAACGCCCATTCCTACCCAGTCACAACCCCCGCCTGGCTTGTTCCATTGGAAGGTGTAGGTACCCTCCTCACTCACGGTATAGGATATACAAGAGCGCGCCTCTTTAGAGACCCAGAATTCATCTCCTGTTGGGCCGTCCAAAACCGTCAATGACGCAAAGCCTTTGATGTTGGGGTAGTCATTGGCCCGGTTGGGCATCTCGTACAAACCCGTAGGAACTAACGTACAAGAAGCTAAAAGCCCGAAGAAGGAAAGGATGCAAAAATGCTTCATCAGAGCGCTAATGGGGCGTTTTCTGTAAATGCGAGCATGTCTGCGTCGCACTGGGCATAACCACTACTTGGATTGGCCAAGAATAGGATGGAAAGACGGTGCAATTTTTCGGGCTCATGAAGACCATTGCCAATAGCAGCCGAGACGGCGCCGTTCACCAAAGTGACCAAATCGCTGTATTTGAACGACATCAATTCCCACGCACTTTCCGGCCGGATTTCCACCGCCCAAAGATCTTCGCTGCCCTCACTGTAGGTTCCATCGCCATTGTCGTCTTCGCGGAGCTGCAACAGAATAATGGCATTATCTAGGCCTGCCATTTGACGGAAAACGCCGTTAAAAAAGACCTTTTCAGCATCGTTGGACAATTGAAAGCCTGCTCCGCCGTTCATGTTGGCCTTGGGCATCTCGTACATGCCAATGAGCCAGTCCCAACCTACCGTTCCACCCAGTCGAAAGTATTTGCTTCCTTCCGCCAAGGGGGGTGCTGTTTGAATATTGAACTGCATATTGGCTCCAGATTGGATGAACTTCGTCCAAGATGGGCTGATCCCCCCTTCAAAATCGTCCAAAATGGTCGCTTCCACCACCCGCTTGCCCGTTACGGTCACTTCCGTGGTCAGCGTATCCGAATAGCCCGGGAAGGTGAGCTGCACGTCGCAAACCTCTGTTTGGAACGTGGGGAACTGGGAGGTTTCTCCCTGCCACAAGGCATTTGACACATCCAATGTGCGCGACTTTCCAGTAATCCGCTTCACGGCACCGGAGGTGCGTCCCTTAATTTCTAGGACAAAGTCTGTTGCAATAGAGGTTTCGGCGGTGAAGTAGACACTTTGCCCTGCGCTAAAGTCTACTTGAGCACGCGAGGACTCCAAGGCCGTTTTTACTTTGAACGTCCCGTAGAGATCCGAAAGCGAAGGGCCGTCAGGCGTCAAATCGCGTTCACAACCCGCGATGAAAAAAGCCAACCCTAGGCCAGCTACCAAATATTTAGAACGAAATTGCATAGAGCACATAAAGTGTTTGAATGGAATACTGGTGGTCGAGCGTTTTGACTGCGCTGCTAAGCCACCCGAGCGTTAAATCAGAATTTTCTGAGGCGGTATATTTCAGGGCCAAACTAGGGATGCGCTCCAGGTGCGAACGATTACCTCCTTGAATATCAATCACTTGGTTTTCCGCGTTCCGAATGATGTCGTACGCAAAGCCCGAATGCGCAAGTTGTAAGTATTCCGCATGAAGCGTAAAACTTTGATCCTTGGTCAGGGCCACTTCACCCCCAAAAATCAACCAAGGAAGGCTGTAGCGCGTATCTGGAACATCGTCCCCCACATTCGATCTCCAAGCGCGTTGATCCCGGTAGCGAACATGGAACTTTGCCCCTTGGGCGACATTCAAGCGCTGATGTACCGCAACGTCTACGCGGGAAAACTGGGTAAGCTTGGGGGTTCCTTGTCCGCGAATCTCCTGGGCCCAAGCCGCGGAAGCCACCAAGCGTCCGCCTTTCCAAAGATCCGCTGTGCTGGTCCCTTCCAGGGTACGACGGTTGGGGGTCGCCTGGCCCTTGGGGTCCATGATGAGGTAGGTGTTGTTATCGGAGCCCAAAGACGTAGTCCAGCGATAGCGGTACAAATTGCTCTCTCGGAAAAGATCCAAGTAGGTCCATTTGCGGATGGATTTTTGGTTGCCAATCCGCGTGAATGCCGCTGGGGCTATGCCACCGATATTCGGCGTGGTTTGCGCGGTAGGACTATAAAAATCGGGGCCCACTTCCGTGTAGGTCAGGGTGTGAACACTGATGCCCTTGTCTAATTTGCCTTTGAAGTAGCCCAATTTGGCATGCAGCATGTAATCGGCATCCCGATCCCCGCTGATCCATTGGGTTTGTGAACCGCCCGCTTCAAAGGAAAAAGAGAGGTTTCGATTGAGTGGAATTTGACCGTTGCTCGTGACGACCGTATTCCCATAGAGGTCGGTGGCGTTGCTGCTTCCCGCAATGTCTCTGATGCTGACCACATTCACCCCTGTATAGATTGGACTCACTGAGCTTTTCAAAAAGTTATTCCACTTCCATTTGGAACTTCCCCCGAAGGCCCAAGATTCCGTTGCCTGTCCCCCAAAGCCGGCACGCTGCCGGAAGGCAAACACCGATTGATCCGCATACTGTGGCCCTCGTTTAAATCCCGTCCGAAATTCAACGGTCCCTCCTTGCTGTCGCCAAGTGTTGTAGCCCGTCGTAAATGCATCGTAACCGGCAATACTTCCTTGCAAATGTGCCATGGTAGTGGGCAGAATTCCCGCCATCAAGGGGCCTGGACGGTGAAAGGTGAAGGGGGTAAGCGCATAGTCCACATCGCCCAAGGTGTAGCGAACACGCTCTTGGATCAAACCCTTTACTTGCAATTGGCGTAGGTCAAATGTCACTCCCGAACCCCAAAAACCGCCGTAATCATTGCGGACGCGCACCATGGCGAGTACTTCCGTTTGAGCATTCGGTACCAAGCGCATTCCCAAGTCTGCCATCACATGCCCACTATTCGCCCGTGGCATCGTGGTGCTGTCATCGGCCATAGCAAATTGATCCGCGAAGTACACCCCCCTCGCCTTCCCCACCAGGGAGAATTTAGGCTGGTATTCCTGCGCTCCAAGGGAAATCGCCCCAAGGAGAAGAAGCGCCGAGAGCCCGTTGCGTGAAGCAGTTTGAACGTTCATGATTAAAATAAAAGTTTAAGTTCCAAGGTGGTTTCTGTGCCTTGGTAGGTATCTAAAAGGAAGCTGCGGTCGGTAAATCCAAACCATTTGTGCCGGAGGTAAAAGCTAACGTCTTTGGTCGCCCAGATATCCGCCCCAAATCCATAGGCCCATCCGCGCTGGTCCATGGGGCGTCCCTCGGCATTCACCGTTGTTTGCATGTTTCCAAGGCTGGCATCCGCACTTGCCATGCCCACCAAGGTGAGATGTTCATTCCAAGAAAGGTAGGCCTCATTTTCGAGTGAATACTGACGGAAGAGTGTTCCAGCCGCCACATTCAACAAGGACCACTGATCATCGATGCTGTGCGCGCGAAGCAAGTGATTGAATATCCACACCTTGTTCCCTGTCTGAACGCGGTATAGACTCTGCGCCTCCCACTGTGCAAAGTGCAAAGGCATCTCCTGGACCACCGCGAGATTGATTTTATCGTAGGTATTCCTGAAAATCACGTTGGTCCGAGCATAGGGACCTACACCCACAGGAAATTGCCAACGCCAAAAACGACTACGCGTTAATGCATTGACAGGATGACCAAAAGCGAGGGTTTGGGTGCCCCCCTGCCATTCTCTCGAGGCACTGTAGCCCACATTTACGTACACGTTCTTCGGGTGGTAGGAGGCGTTCACATCCAAACCCAAGCGGTTGTTGGCCAGCTGACCAAATCCCAAAAGGGAAGCCCCCGTGGGTTGTAGCACCCCTGAACTTCCCGCCTGACCCGCCGGAATGCTGTTGATTCCCGCCTCGGAAATGCTCGCATTGACGATAGCGCCCGCATTGTTAATCGCCTTTGGGCTGATCGCAAAGCCATGTGCTTGCAGTTCTAGTACAGGGTTGACTTGATACAGTACGCGTGTTTGCCCGGCAAATCCTTGCAATCGTCCCAAGTCCACACTGCTGTACCCACTCCAGCCCGCTTCTGCATATGTTTTCCAC
>DLWR01000083.1 GCA_003444795.1 Cryomorphaceae bacterium | reverse complement strand
CCGCGCCAATGCGCACGTCCAGGCTTGGATCGTTCAAATCCTTGAACGCCATGGATTTGGAAATCTTTTGTTTGTTCGCCTCTTCGTAGAGCAAGAGCGACTTATCCCAAATATTGTACACCCCCTGGAATCGAGCGCCCATACCTACTGGCCAGGATAGCGGGCACAGGCGAAGGCCCAACTTGCCTTCAATTTCGTCGAGTAGGTCAAAGCCATCGCGGCCCTCACGGTCCAACTTGTTGATGAACACCATGATGGGCGTGGACCGCATGCGGCAGACTTCTACGAGTTTTTCTGTCTGCGTTTCGACGCCTTTTGCAACGTCGACGACGACAATGGCTGAATCCACCGCCGTCAATGTGCGGAAGGTGTCTTCAGCAAAGTCTTGGTGCCCCGGTGTATCCAGGATGTTGATGTGGCGATCCCTGTATTCAAAGGCCATAACAGAGGTAGCAACGGAAATTCCGCGCTGCTTCTCGATTTCCATAAAGTCGGAAGTGGCTGCCTTCTTGATTTTGTTGGACTTCACTGCACCCGCTTCCTGAATGGCGCCACCAAAAAGGAGGAGCTTTTCGGTCAATGTGGTCTTGCCGGCATCAGGGTGAGAGACGATTCCAAACGTTCTTCTGCGGGCTATTTCTTCCTGAATTTTCACGCTGTTGTAATTTCGCGGGCAAAGGTAGCGCATGCGGCCATGAACCTTCTGCCGAATCTTGTGTTACACAACGAAATGGGATCGACTTACAGCATCAAAGACCTCGAGCACTTGACAGGAATCAAGGCGCATACCCTCCGCATCTGGGAGCAGCGCTATGGTATTGTCGTGCCTCAACGTACGGATACCAACATTCGGTACTACACCGATGATGACCTCAAAACCCTTCTGAACGTGGCGGTTTTGATCCAGAAAGGATGGCGGATCAGCAAGGTGGCTGATTTGAGTCGCGATAACCTCAATAAGGAGGTACTCAATTTGGCGCTCAAGGACGGCCATTTCCCCTCGCAAATTACCCGCTTGCTCCAAGCGACCATTGACCTCGATGAACCCACTTTCACGGCCATCTTGGATGCATGCATCCATGAAATGGGGGAGAATGAGACCTTCACCAAAATTATTGGTGGGTTTATCCATCAAGTGGGTGTGCTTTGGCAAACAGATGCTATTGGAGTGGCCCACGAACACTTCGCAAGCAACCTGATAAAGCAGAAGCTCTACACCGCTTTGGATCGTCTGCCTGCGTATGTCGCTTCTGCTAAAAACCCCGGCTACCTTGTGTTCCTGCCAGATCAAGAAATGCATGAGCTTGGGTTACTTTACGTGCATTACATCCTAAAATCAAAGGGTGAGTCGGTGACCTACCTTGGTCAAAGCGTTCCTCTTGAATATTTGCAACCCTTACTAAGTGAAAAAGGGCGCTGGAAGGCTGTTGTATCTATTTGGACCACGCAGCCCGACACGGAATCGCGTGACGCGTATTGGGAGAGCTTCGAGCCTATGCTGTCTGGCGTACCTTTTTGGGTGTCTGGAATCGGTAGTCACGAATGGTCTGGAAAAGGGGTGCTGAACCATGCAAGGGTCTTCCCCGACCTAAGGAGTCTGTGCGAAAGGCTTTTAGAGTCAATCTCAACTAGCTGAAATTTAAGGTATTAGAATAATTGTTAAAACTTTTAGAAAAAAAGTTTAACAAAATGTTGTGTGCGAACTTTGCTTGTTTAACTTTGAAGGAGAATAGTTAAACAAGATGCCATGAATGCTTCAGATGCTTTTGGATATGAGATCTACCAACATACCGCCTTTCTGCGCACGTTGGCCCTAAAACTGACGCATCACTCTGAAGATGCGGAAGACCTCATTCAAGAAACCTTTTACAAGGCCATCAAGAATCGCGACCGCTATCAAGAAGGTACCAATCTGAAAGGTTGGTTGTACACCATCTTGAAAAATACATTCATCAACAATTACAGAAAGAAGCGCAATCAGAATACGTACACGGACGAGACTGAAAATCAGTTCATTCTTGGCAGTATGGCTTCGGACCGTGCCACAGAGGCAGATAGTCCAGCTGAATTGACGACCATCCTTGAGAACATTGAAAGTGTAGAAAAATCCTACCTAGATGCCTTTATGATGTATTTCAACGGCTACAAATACGAAGAGATCGCGCAAGAAATGAATATTCCATTGGGCACGGTGAAAAGTCGTATCTTCTTAGCTAGAAAGAAGATGATGGAGAAACTCAAGGATTTCCGTTAATCCTATACCCTTAATCCATCCCCTATGAAAGCCCTAATTATTGGCGCTGGCTTTTCTGGACTGAGTACGGCCGCGTACTTGGCGAAGCAAGGTTATGAAGTCACGGTCCTGGAAAAGCATGATGGTCCAGGTGGCCGCGGGCGCCAATGGAAAAAAGATGGCTACACCTTTGACATGGGCCCTAGTTGGTACTGGATGCCGGATGTTTTTGAGAAGTTCTTTGCCGACTTTGGGAAGAAGCCTTCCGATTATTATCAGCTCGATCGATTAGATCCCTCCTACAGCGTATTTTTTGAGGCCGGCCCCATGGAAATTCCT
>DLWR01000174.1 GCA_003444795.1 Cryomorphaceae bacterium | reverse complement strand
GCTTCGTTACACACATTGGCGATATCTGCACCGGAGAAACCAGGGGTTTGGCGTGCCAAAAATTCAATATCCACGTCTTTGCCCAATTTGAGGGGTTTCAGGTGAACATCAAAAATTTCTTTGCGCTCGTTGAACTCAGGCAAGTCGACATAGATCACGCGGTCAAAACGACCAGCGCGCATCAGAGCGCGGTCCAAGATGTCTGCGCGGTTGGTGGCAGCCATAACAATGACGTGCTCATTGGTACCAAAGCCATCCATTTCCGTCAACAACTGGTTGAGCGTGTTTTCACGCTCGTCGTTGCCACCGCTGAAGGCGTTCTTACCTCGCGCTCGTCCGATAGCATCGATTTCGTCGATGAAGATGATGGCGGGTGATTTTTCCTTGGCTTGCTTGAAAAGGTCGCGAACGCGGCTGGCACCTACGCCCACAAACATTTCCACAAAGTCCGAACCGCTCAACGAGAAGAAGGGAACTTTTGCCTCGCCTGCGACTGCCTTGGCCAACAAGGTTTTACCCGTTCCTGGAGGGCCACTTAACAGCACGCCTTTGGGGATTTTGCCCCCGAGGTTAGTGTATTTTTTGGGGTTCTTGAGAAAGTCCACTACCTCCAAAACTTCATCCTTGGCACCTTCCATGCCGGCGACATTTTTGAAGGTAACACGGACCTCGGAATCCGCGTCAAACACTTGAGCGCGTGACTTGCCAATGTTGAAGATTTGGCCTCCGGGGCCGCCCGCACCGCCACCGCCCATTCGACGCATCATAAAGAACCAGAAGACGGCAATAAGCGCAAAGGGTAGGATCCACGAGAGCACCTCCGTCCAGTAATTGGGCTCATCCTTGTACTCTACGTTGATGGCGCCATTGGTGGTCAACCACTCAGTGTGCTGGGTGTAAAAGCGCTCCAAGTTTTGGTCAAAGATGTCCGCGGGCATTTCAAAATGGAAATGTGGGCCGGGGTTGGTAGCGTCATTGAAGCCACTGGTAGCCATGTCTTTGTACGCCGCATTCGCCGCTAGGGTGTCGGGTTGGATGTATACATAGACCTCCTTTTTGTTGACGACTTTTACCTTCTCCACGTGCCCTTGAAGCAGCTTTGCCGCGAGGTCGTTAAAGTTGGAGTCGCGGGCAGCTGCGCTGTAGTTGGAAGAAGCAAATTGCAATCCAAGCAAACCGACAAATACGGCAATGTAGATCCAGCTCAGATTAAACTTGGGACCTGAATTTTTCTTCTTGGTAGATCTTTCTTGGCTCATGAAACGTCGATTCAGCTTGGAATGGAAGTGTGTGTGGCGTCTCCCCACAACCCTTCAATGTCATAGAAAGTTCGCGCATCGCGTTGGAAAATGTGCACGACCACGTGTACGTAATCCATAAGTATCCATTCAGATTCTTGGCTGCCTTCGATGTGCCAAGGGCGTTCATCGCACTGTTCACGCAAGCGTTTTTCAACGGAGCCAGAAAGTGCGGAAACCTGTGTGGAGGATTGAGCTTCTGTGATGATAAAGTAGTCGCAAACCGCGTTGTCTAGCTCGCGAAGGTCCAATACTACGGTGTTTTCACCTTTGACGTCAGAGATACCTTCAAGCGCTTCAAGAACAATGGGGGGGAAAGAGTTTTTCATTCGATAGGTTAGGCCAACAGGCCGTAAAAATAGGTGGGATAAACTGCAACAAGGATGCCATGGTCAAAGTCTGCGATCTTTGTGGCCAGGATTTTTACGCGATTATCCAAATTTGACCGGCCAAATGTACATCAACTACCTGCATTTCAAAGAGATAGATTCCACTCATGCTCATGCCATGGCGCATTTGGCGGACTGCTCGGATGTGCATTGGACTGCCATTTCGGCAGATACTCAACATGCTGGCAAGGGGCAGGGGGCAAATAAATGGCAGGATGTGCCTGGGAAAGCGGTGTTGCTCACCGTGGTGAGTCCTGTCATTCAACTCAACGCAGAGGCGGTCTTTCCTCGGCACTGGGCAGCTGCTGTGGTGGCTCTTGAAACGCTTCAGCCCTTCACATCAGCCCCTATTCGATTAAAATGGCCCAACGACCTTTACCTCGAGGGTAAAAAATTGGGGGGGCTGTTAACGGAAGGGCAATGGTCGGGTGAGCGGTGCAAGCGCGTGGTCTTCAGTCTAGGCGTCAATGTTTTGGAGGCGCCAGAGGGTTTTGCCTGCTTAGACACGGTCGTGGACCTCGTGGCTTTGAGAAAACACTTGGCTGAGGCCGTCGTTGGGGCTTGGACCGAAGAAGATGGCCAATCACAAGATGCTTATCTCAGCCATTGGCTCCATGAAGGGTTAGAAGAGTGGCAAGATGAAGCGGGCAGTTTCCGAGCGAAAGCCATGGATGTGGACGCTTTTGGCCGGATAGGCCTGCAGCGAGAGGGGCAGGAAGACGTGCAATGGTATCTGCACGGTCAAGTGAAGTGGCTCGGAAAGGGCTAGCTCAGATTCCCCAGTTTTTAGGGTCTTGGCGCCATAGGACAAGCGTTTCTGCCTCGTCCTTGGTCAACGTGTTACGCTGTTCAGCCACCTGCAGAAGGTGGGCGTAGTCACTCAAAGTGAAGAGCTTGCATTCCTTTTCGGCAAAGGCATTTTGAGCGTCT
>DLWR01000056.1:804-11642 GCA_003444795.1 Cryomorphaceae bacterium | reverse complement strand
ACGTCCCACAGTGATCGGCAACGTGTGCGTCCGGGGCGAAATCAAAGTCGACGATGAGCTCGGCTAGAAAGAAAAAACTGCCTTCATTTTTTCGCAGGAGGAGGCTATTCTTCCCTACCCAGCCCAAGCCGCTGCGTTTGGCCCAAGCCCGCTCCATGACTGGGGCCGAGTCCACGAAACACCGCCCCTCGATGGCACCCAAATTTTCCCGCAGGCTATCCAGGAGATCAAAGAGCTTGTCTTTCACCACCCGATGGTAATCTTCTCCGTAGGCATATTTAGCGATGTGCGGTTTTTCGCCATCTGCAAGGTCTTTTTCCGGGAAATAATTGTAGGCCAGACTGACGACTGATTTAGCGCCAGCAACGAGCTTTCGGGGGTCTAAACGTTTATCGTAGTGGTTTTCCATGTAGGCCATGGATCCATGAAAGCCTTTGGCCAGCCATTGATCCAAAGAAGGCGCCTCCTCGGAAAGAAAATCTGCGCGCGAGACCCGACATGCCTGAAATCCCAAGCGTTCAGCCGCAGCGGTCAATACCTGCTTGGCCGCATCCGCTGTCATCCTTGGTCAAATAAACCTGTTTGGCCTGGCGTCTTCTTACCCAAGTGGTGGTAGGCTTTGTCCATAGCCACGCGACCACGAGGTGTGCGAGCGAGGTAGCCTTCTTGAATCAAATAGGGTTCATAGACTTCTTCCAAGGTTTCGGCCTGTTCGGATACCGCCGTTGCCAGAGTGCCCAATCCAACGGGTCCGCCTTTGAACTTCTCAATCAACGCGTTGAGAATTTTATTGTCCATTTCATCCAGGCCATGCTCATCCACATCCAGAGCATCCATGCCGAAGCGTGCAATCTCCAGATTCACCACCCCGTTGCCTTTGACTTGGGCGAAGTCACGTAGGCGACGTAGGAGGGCGTTTGCAATTCGGGGAGTTCCCCGACTGCGCCTAGCCACTTCTATGGCCGCGATGGGCTCAACATCAATATTCAAAATGCCCGAAGAACGCTCCACAATCGTGCTCAGAAGCTCCACTTTGTAGTACTCCAGCCGAGCCGAAATCCCAAAGCGCGCACGCAGTGGAGCGGTCAGCATGCCCGAACGCGTCGTTGCTCCCACCAAAGTAAATGGCTTGAGGCCTATCTGAACTGAACGCGCAGCTGGACCACTTTCAATCATGATGTCAATGGTAAAATCCTCCATGGCCGAATAGAGGTACTCCTCTACCACTGGGCTCAAGCGGTGGATTTCATCAATAAAGAGGACATCATTTTCCTCTAGACTCGTCAGTAAGCCGGCCAAATCTCCAGGCTTGTCCAAAACAGGGCCCGAGGTCATTCGAAGTTGGCTCCCCAGTTCATTGGCCAAAATGTGTGCTAGGGTGGTCTTCCCAAGTCCAGGAGGGCCATGCAGCAATACATGATCCATGGCCTCGCCTCGCTGACGCGCCGCTTGAACAAAGACCTTTAGGTTTTCCAAGGCCTTTTCTTGGCCGGCAAAATCGTCAAAAGTGGCCGGACGCAAGCGCTGATCGGCCTCAGATTCATTCCTGGAAAGTTCGTCATCTATAAAGCGGGACATTAGACAAAAATAAACGGAAAGGGCCGCCCAAATGGGCGGCCCTTGCAAAGTCTATGAAGAATTCTTAGTGCCCTACTTCGCCGTCTTTAAGAGGCGTCGTTTGGGGCACGAAGTCTTCATCGTATCCAGGCTTGCTGTAATCATACGGCCAACGATGTACCGATGGAATTTCACCAGGCCAGTTGCCATGCATATGTTCAACGGGTGCCGTCCATTCTAGAGTGTTGGACTTCCAAGGGTTTTGAGGAGCCTTGGGACCACGCCACATGGAGTAGAAGAAATTGAAGATGAAGATCAACTGTGCTATACCACCGATGAGGGCAAACATAGAGATGATGACGTTGATGTCCTGCAATTCATCGAAAATGGGGAATTCCGCATTGCTATAATAGCGTCGTGGAAGACCGGCCAAACCAGTGAAGTGCATGGGGAAGAATACGCCATAGGCCGAGATAAAGGTCAACCAGAAGTGCCAGTAGCCCAGGGTTTTATTCATCATTCGACGGTACATCTTGGGGAACCAATGGTACACACCGGCGAACATACCGAAGATGGCTGAAAGACCCATTACAATGTGGAAGTGCGCCACTACAAAATAGGTATCGTGAACGTTGATGTCTAGAGCGGAATCACCCAAAATGATACCAGTCAAACCACCAGCTACGAAGGTGCTCACCAAACCAATGGAGAACAACATCGCAGGCGTCAATTGCAAATTGCCTTTCCACAAAGTGGTAATGTAGTTAAAGGCCTTTACCGCGGATGGAATAGCAATGAGAAGGGTCGTGAACGTGAAGACAGATCCCAAGAATGGATTCATACCCGTAATAAACATGTGGTGCCCCCAAACGATAAACGACAGGAAGGCAATGGCCAGAATAGAACCAATCATCGCGCGGTAGCCAAAAATGGGCTTGCGGGCATTGGTGGCGATAACCTCCGAGGTGATACCCAATGCGGGTAACAAGATGATGTATACTTCAGGGTGGCCCAAGAACCAGAACAAGTGTTCGTAGAGTACAGGGCTTCCCCCTTCATTGTGAAGCAACTCGCCGGCCACCATAATATCAGACAGGTAGAAGCTGGTGCCGAGCAGACGGTCAAACATGAGCAACAAAGCGGCGCTCAACAAAACGGGGAAGGACAATACACCTAGAATTGCTGTCACCAAGAACGCCCAGATGGTCAAAGGCAAGCGCGTCATGGCCATACCCTTCGTACGCAAGTTGATGATGGTTACGATGTAATTCAACGAACCCAACAAGGAACCCGCGATGAAGAGAGTCATAGAGACCAGCCAAAGCGTCATACCTGTTCCTGAACCTGGCATGGCCTGAGGCAATGCGCTCAATGGGGGATAAACGGTCCAACCACCGGAAGCAGGACCTGTCTCTACAAAGAGAGACACGATCATAACTACAGATGATGCGGCAAAGAACCAATACGACAGCATGTTCAGGAAGCCTGACGCCATATCGCGTGCACCAATTTGCAAGGGGATAAGCAAGTTGGAGAACGTACCTGAGAGACCCGCTGTAAGAACAAAGAACACCATGATGGTACCATGAATGGTCACCAAGGCCATGTAAATATTTGGATCCATTTGGCCCTCGGGAGCCCATTTGCCCAGGAAAGTCTCTAGAATGGCAAACTTTTGGTCCGGCCAAGCGAGTTGGAGGCGAAACATCATGGACATGAATACACCTACGATACCCATGAACATACCCGTGATGAGGAATTGCTTTCCAATCATCTTATGGTCTTGGGAGAAGATGTACTTCGTCCAGAAGTTTTCTACGTGATGCTCGTGGTCGTGGTCGTGAGCGTGGTCGTTAGCGTGATCGTGCGAAGCCATGGGGATTCTTTAAAACGTACGTTAATTAGAGAGTTTCAGCGATGGTCTTTTGTTCTTTTACCCAGGCGTCATAATCCGCTTGGGCCTCAACAACAATATTCATCTGCATGTTGTAGTGGGCAGATCCACAAATCTTGTTACACATTAGGATATAGTCGTACTCGTACAACTCTTGTCCTTTGGCACTTCGGATGGCATTGATGCGTTCTACCTTGGCAATTACCTCAGGATCTTGACGAATCTCAGCGGTAGTCAACGTAGGTGTGAATTGGAAATGCGTTTCCATACCCGGCACGCAGTTCATTTGAGCTCGGAAATGCGGCATATAGGCCGAGTGAATCACATCTTGTGAGCGGAACTTGAACAATACGGGCTTTCCCACAGGCAAGTGGATTTCAGTAGCCACGAAGTCATCGCCAGAATTGGCGTCATTGGTGTCCACACCTACTGTATTCGCGCCCTGAATCAAACGGATATTCGCATATCCCAAGGTGTTGTCTTCACCCGAGTACCGTGCCGTCCACTTGAATTGCTGCGCATACACTTCCACTACCATGGGTTCTTCGTCTGTAGAAGGGTTCATGGTGTTGGACCACGTGGTCAAACCATAAATGATCAAAACGGCCAAGGCAATAGCGGGTACTATCGTCCAGATTAACTCCAACTTGTCGTTGTGGGCGTAAAACGTTGCTTTGTTCGCCTTGTTACCACGGTATTTGTACGAAAACCAAAACAAGATAGGCTGAATGATCAAGAACATGACCACAATCAAGCCCATGGAAATGTCCCATAATTGATCAATTTGAACACCATGCAAAGACGCAGGTTTTGGCAAAGCCAACTCGTCCCATGCAGCGACCATCCAGAAAAAAGAGACCACGAGGCCGATGCCGAACAACAGCATCAAACGACCTTGGTTTGAATTGTCTTTGTCCGTCACTACGTATTCCTCTTCCTGGCGAACTTTCACAGAGAGTTCGTAGATGCGCATGATTTGGGCAGCTGCAAAAACTGCCAAGAAAAGCACAACAACCATCAAAAGACCGGTCATATCAATAGAGTATTACTGGTGGAACAATTTGCTTTCATGAATCATGGCATGGTTCTTCATTTTCAGAGGAGCCGCTGCCAAGTTGCGCTGGACAACATAGAGTAAGAGACCTGCGTAGAACAAGAATCCACCCAATTCAACCCAGCCAAAACCGTAGTTGTAGCCTACGCTACCAGGCATAATCATGATATAGTGGTCCATCCAGTGTCCAGCTAGTACGAATACAGCCGCCAACAAGATGAAGCCCATGATGCGCTTGGAATCGCGTGACATCAGCACCAAAACAGGCATGATGAAGTTGAAGGCCAACATGGTAATAAACAAGGTCTTGTACTCGCCAAAGCGTGCCAAGTAGTAGGGCGTTTCTTCGGGAATATCCGAGTACCAAATCAACATGTACTGGGAGAACCAGAGGTAGGTCCAGAACACGGAGAAGGCAAACATGAACTTGCCCAAATCGTGCTGGTGGTTGTCATTCACCCAGGGCAAGTAGTTCTTAACGCGGAGGAACATGACCAATACGTTCAATACCGTTAATGCGGTGACGAACATCCCTGCAAAGGTGTACCATCCAAAAAGGGTGGAGAACCAGTGCGTGTCAATGGACATGATCCAATCCCAAGCGCTCGTTGAGCTCGTTACTGCGTACAATACGATGAAGGTAGCAGCGAGTTTGCGCTGCGTGAAAAACAGATTTTGACCTTCTGGCAATTGATCCTCCTTCAAAGAATTGCGGCGGAGCAAGTACGCGGCACCTGCCCAAATCACCAAATAAGCCACAGTGCGAAGGGTGAAGAAGGTATCGTTCAAGTAGCCTTCTTTTCCAGCAATGATTTTATCGTAATTGGGGTTGGCGGGATCCATAATACCGTCTTGCATCCAATGCCATACGTGGTGCATTTCCATGGTACCGGTGATCACCAAGAAGAGCATGCCCAACAAGGGGATACCTACAAACAAGGCCACTGATTCCATGACGCGAAGGATTCCTGCAGACCACCCTGCCTGTGCAGCGTATTGGATGGCCAAAAAGAACAATGTACCAATGCCGATTCCAAGGAAGAAAATCGTGTTGACCAACAATGCGGCCCATGGACGGTTCGCAGCACCATGATCTTCATGACCTCCGTGTGCGTCACCGTGACCCGCCTCTGCGTGCTCGGCATGCGCTACTTCTGTGTGATCCGCGTGAGCGGCTTCCGAATGATCTGCGTGTGCTTCTTCGCCATGTGCAGCTTCAGCATGGTCTATGTGCGCTACTTCCGCGTGATCCGCGTGCGCCTCCTCTGCATGAACTTCATCCGCAGGTGCTGCATCCGCATGATCTGCATGCATCTCAATGGCATGTGCATCGTGCCCTTCGGCTTCATGACCTGCCGAATTGAAACCAATCACCACCATGATCAGACCAATAAGGGTCAGAGCAGCGGCGAAAATTTTGGCTTTTTGAGTAAAAACAAACATCGTCGTAGGCATTTGGATTAAGCAGCAGGCTCCGCAGGAGCAGCCGTTGCAGATTGATCTTGGCGAAGCTTCATCACATACTTGATGATTTTCCAACGCTCATCGTAGGTCAACTGGGACGCGTGTGAACCCATGTTGTTCTTACCGTGCATGATAACGTGGTAAATAGTTCCGGGTGTGATGTCTGGAAGACGATCTGCTCCATAACCAGGAACACCCAAAATCTTTTCGCGTTGCATCAAGATGCCGTTGCCGTCGCCCTTTTCGCCGTGGCAGTGTGAACAGAACTGGCCGTAGAGAACTTTGCCAGATTCTGCATCCAATTCGGCAAAACTGGCAGGAACGGACGCATTGTTTTTAGCGGCCTCGTACCCTTCGTTGGTATTGGGTAAATCATAGGGCACATAACCGCGTGCTACCGTGCCTTCTACGGGCAACTGAGCAGAAGTTCCCTGTGCAGTATTACCGGCTGCCTGATAGGTTTCTAAAGAGGGGGAGCGGTACATGTCATCCATGTACGTGTAGCCCGGGGTGGTCTTGTCCCAGTTGCACGAGGTAATCACACCCGTTGCAACCATAGCCGTCAAAAGGATTCCTTTTTTCATGGGATTAAGCTTCAGCAATTTCAATGGCACCCGTGTCTTTCAATGCATCTACTACACCTTCACCAGCCGCTACTTCAATCATAAAGTGATGGTCCGTGGTACGGGGATCTGGGTTTTGTGGCTCTGCACCGGGGTACAACTTGTTGATAATCATGAACGTCCAAACCATCAAGTGTGCCGCAAAGAAGACAGTCAATTCAAACATGATGGGCACAAAGGCAGGCATGTTCTTTCCCCAGGTCATCGAGGGCTTACCGCCGATGTTTTGAGGCCAGTCCAAATTCATCATGTAGGAGGTGATCGTGATGGCAACGGTCAAGCCAATCAAGCCGTATATGAAGGCCGCCATGGCAATGCGCGTCTCCTTCAAGCCCATGGCCTTATCCAAACCGTGGATAGGAAAAGGAGAATACACTTCCTTGACCTTAATGCCTTTGCCGCGCAAAGATTTTACGGCATCCAAGACGACATCATCGTCAAGGTAAAGCGCGCGTACAACGGGGGTATGCTCAGTGTGCGCCATGTGGATCGTGGTGTTTTTTCTGGGATTCACCAGAAGATTTGAGGATAGTCTTCAATTCGGCCTGTGCAATTACAGGGAACGTACGAGCGTACAAGAGGAATAGCACAAAGAAGAAGCCGATAGTTCCGATGAAGATGCCGATGTCCACAAACGTGGGCGAGAACATGCTCCAGCTAGAAGGCAAGTAATCGCGATGGAGTGAGGTCACAATGATGACGAAACGCTCAAACCACATACCGATGTTCACCACGATAGAGATTAAGAAGGTGAAGATCAAATTGGTGCGCAATTTCTTGAACCACATGAACTGTGGAGAGAAGACGTTACAGGTCATCATGGACCAGTAGGCCCACCAGTAGGGACCGGTCGCGCGGTTCAAGAAGGCATATTGTTCATATTCCACGCCGGAATACCACGCGATGAAAAGTTCGGTGATGTAGGCCACCCCCACGATGGAACCCGTCACCATGATGACGATGTTCATCATCTCAATGTGCTGGATGGTGATGTAGGCCTCCATTTTGAAAATTTTACGCACGATCAACAACAAGGTCTGCACCATGGCAAAACCGGAGAAGATAGCTCCTGCTACGAAGTACGGAGGGAAGATGGTCGTGTGCCAACCAGGGATGACCGAGGTAGCAAAGTCCATGGATACGATGGTGTGTACCGAAAGTACCAACGGCGTAGCCAAACCGGCCAATACGAGTGAAACCTCCTCAAAGCGCTGCCAAGCTTTCGCTTTACCGCCCCATCCGAAAGAAAGGATTTTGTAGATGTGCTTCTGAACTGGATTGATCGCACGATCGCGAATCATCGCGAAGTCAGGAATCAAACCCGTGTACCAGAATACGGTCGATACCGTCAAGTATGTCGAGATGGCGAATACGTCCCACAACAAAGGCGAGTTGAAGTTTACCCACAAGGAACCATACTGGTTAGGGAAAGGGAATACCCAGTAGCCCATCCAAATACGACCCATGTGAATCAAGGGGAACAAGCCCGCCTGAATAACCGAGAAGATGGTCATGGCTTCCGCAGAGCGGTTGATGGCCATGCGCCACTTTTGGCGGAACAACAAGAGTACCGCTGAAATCAAGGTTCCGGCGTGACCGATACCCACCCACCAAACGAAGTTGGTGATATCCCAAGCCCAACCTACGGTCTTGTTCAGACCCCACACACCTATACCGGTGCCGATGGTGTACAGGATACAGCCCACACCCCAGAGGAACATCACTAGGGAGATGGAGAACACGATCCACCACGCTTTTGGGGCGGCCGTTTCTACAGGGCGTGCCACATCTACGGTGATGTCTTTATAGGACTTGTCACCGAGAATTAGCGGCTCGCGTACGTTCGATTCGTAATGCATGCTTGGCTAGGGAATTAGGCGCGGTTGCGAACTTTAGTTTGATAGAATACGGAAGGTTGAGTGCCCACTTCTTCCAAGAGGTGGTAAGAACGGGCATCGTTCTTAGCGACTTGCACGGAGCTACCTGCAGTGTTGACATCTCCAAAGGTGATGGCCCCCGTGTCACAGGCCTGAGCACAAGCGGTGGTGAAGGCGCCGTCCGCCACTGGCTGGCCGGCTTTCTTCGCCTCAAGCTTGCCGTACTGGATGCGCTGGATACACATGGTACACTTCTCCATGACGCCGCGCGCGCGAACGGTCACATCTGGATTCAAGACCATGCGGCCAAAGTCATCCTGTGCTGGGTTCACACCCGTGAAGCGCTCATTCTTCTGGTAGTTAAACCAGTTAAAGCGACGCACCTTATACGGACAGTTGTTGGCACAATAGCGGGTACCAATACAGCGGTTGTAGGCCATGTGGTTGAGACCTTCGCGCGAGTGAACCGTGGCACCCACTGGGCATACGGTCTCACAAGGAGCGTGGTTACAGTGCTGACACATGACAGGTTGGAAGACGACTTCAGGGCTCTCGCCAGGAACTTCCATGGCGGCGTACTTATCGATGGCGCCAAGGTTTTCTTCTTCCGCACGGGCATCCGTCATATCGGAAGAGTAGTAGCGGTCAATACGCAACCAGTGCATATCACGGAAGTTGCGGATCTCATCTTTACCTACCACAGGAACGTTGTTTTCCATATGACAAGCAATGACACAGGCGCCACATCCGGTACAGCTGTTGAGGTCGATGCTCATGTTCCACATGTGCATGGTTTCGTGGTCGTGATTTGCCCAGAGGTTGGCCTCATTGGATGTCTTCACGCCATCCATGGTGTGGAAGGTGGGCTTTTCATTCCAAGATGCACCTGAAGGATCGGCCATGAAATTGGCCAAGGTCACTTCATTGACAATCTTGCGACCCATCATGGTATTACCCAACTGGGTGGATGCAAATTCGTGCTCACCTTCTTGAACCGTGATAGTAACTGTGCCAAATCCATTGGCCAAATTCAATTCAAAGGCATTGACGCCCAAGCTATCCGCCACGCGGCCCGCAGCACTGCGGCCATAGCCTACTGCTAAACCTACCGTGCCTTGTGCCTGACCCGGCTGGACCAGTGCGGGTACGTTCTCCAAGGTGAAATCGCCAGCCTTAATCGTCACGAGGCTGCCGTTGAGGGCACCGTTGGATTGTGTTTCGTTAACAATACCGAGTGCAAGGGCGTCCTTGGCACTAATGGTCATGTAGTTGTCCCACGCCGCACGCGAAATGGGATCGGGAAGTTCGTGCAACCAAGGGTTGTTGGATTGGAAACCCGCACCTACGGTCTTTTCGTAGAGGGCCAATTCAAAGTCTCCTCCTTTTACGCTACTTGCTTGCTCGGCAGCAGCAGATGCGCCGGCCAGGGCCTTGCTGGCGGTTTCTGAAACACTGATGGAAGCGGCGTTGTTCACGCTAGCGCCACCGTCGTGCAACGTCTGAGACCACGAAAGGCCAAAACCTGAAACGGTATTCTTCACCCAATCCTTGGCAGACTGCTTTTCACCGGTCAATGCACCCAGTACTTCCACGGCAGGTTTGCTGTTGAATAAGGGACGAATGGTGGGTTGAGCCACAGCTAAATCTGTGGTGTTTGGCGTGTAATCCGCCCAAGACTCCAAGTAATGGGGTACGGGTGCCGCTGCAGATGTCAACGACGCTGTTTCATCTAAGCGATCACACAAGCTCAAGCTGTAGGTTGCCTTGGAAACAGCTTCAGCAAATCCAGGGCGGTTGTACGCTGGATTCGCACCGACAAGAACTATCGTACCCACGCTTCCTGCTTGCATATCCGCCATAGCGTTGTTGAAAGCCCGGTCGTTGCCAGAACGCAAATAAATGGGCTGGTCCACACGCAAGGTGTTGCCTACGTTACCGAGGGCGGCGTTTACAGCTGCAGCCAGATGCGCATTAGCACCGGAGTTGCCTCCTACCAAAACGATGGAGTGGCCTTTAGCTGCAGTCAATTCTTTTGCAATGCCTTTCAAGGCAGACTTAACCGCATCTGACAAAGTTCCAACGGCTACGGAGCCTCCTGAAACTTCATTGTACAGGTATGCCAACGCACTACCCACTTCCGAAGGCTTGATTTTTACGCGCTTGTCGGCGTTTGCTCCACTCAAGCTCAAATTGGACTCCACTTGGATATGGCGCAGCATGCCTTTACCGGGCGTGCGGCGATCCGCATAGGCCTTAGTGAGCTGCTGCGCAGAGGCGGCGCTCAAAAAGTCATCTCCAAAAGAAACCACCAGATCCGCGCCAGAAAGATCGACAGTAGGAAGTGCACGAACACCCGTTAGTGCCTCCCA
>DLWR01000056.1:0-460 GCA_003444795.1 Cryomorphaceae bacterium | reverse complement strand
TTGTAGCTCTGACGGAGCTTGGAAATAACGGCTTTGAAGGACGGGCTGAATACGCTCCCCGTAACGAGTACAAATTGCTTGCCTGCCGTCACAGAAGCATCTACCGCTTGCTTGAGATCTGCCTCGATGGTCCCCCAATCTGTTTCAGCACCCCCTTTTACAGGTTGACGCAAACGTGCAGAGTCGTACAAGGAAAGTACGCTTGCCTGAGCACGGCCATTGGTACCGCGGTTGAAACGGCCCTCGTCACCGGGTTCAATTTTGATAGGACGACCTTCACGGGTCTTCACCAACACCGAAGCAAAATCCTGACCATCCACATATGCGGTAGCGTAATAGGTGGGCATGCCTGGCGTTAAGCTATCCGGCTTAACCACATAAGGAATGCTTTCAATGATGGGAGACTCACAGGCTGCGAGCGTAGCTGCTGCCGTTGAGAAGCCCAAATATTTGAGGAAAT
>DLWR01000039.1:8721-8910 GCA_003444795.1 Cryomorphaceae bacterium | reverse complement strand
GAATCCAATGGTTCTAGCTCTATGGCAACCGTTTGCGCAGGTACGCTTGCGTTGATGGATGCTGGTGTACAAATCAAGAACCCCGTGAGCGGTATCGCCATGGGCTTGATCACCGACGCCGAATCAGGCAAGTACGCCGTATTGAGCGACATCCTGGGCGATGAAGACCACTTGGGCGATATGGACTTT
>DLWR01000039.1:0-8464 GCA_003444795.1 Cryomorphaceae bacterium | reverse complement strand
GGGCGATATGGACTTTAAGGTGACGGGTACCGAAAAGGGTATCACGGCGTGCCAAATGGACATCAAAATCAAGGGTTTGACCTTTGAAATTTTGAAGAACGCCTTGAACCAAGCCAAGGACGGACGCGCCCACATCTTGGGGGTTATGACCGCGGCTATGCCTGCGCCTCGTGCCGACCTCAAGCCTCACGCTCCCCGCATGGTGGTCATGGAAGTGCCCAAGAGCTTCATTGGTGGCATCATCGGACCTGGTGGTAAAATCATTCAGGGCATGCAAGCGGAAACGGGTACGACGATTACCATCGAAGAGATTGGCAACATCGGTCGTGTGGAAATCAGCGGTACCAACGCAGAAGGCATCGCTTTGGCCCAGCAGCGCATCAACGAGATCTGCTTCGTTCCTGTGGTAGACACCATTTATGACGGTGTGGTCAAGGGCGTTCAGACCTTCGGCGTATTTGTAGAAATTGGCCGTGGAACCGAAGGCCTCCTGCATGTATCCGAAATGGATTGGAAGCGTGTGGAAGACCCCGCTGCGCTCTACAAAGAAGGCGACAAGGTGCAAGTCAAATTGTTGAGCATCGACGACAAGGGCAAGCTTCGCTTGTCTCGCAAAGTGTTGATTGAGAAGCCTGAAGGCTACGTGGAGCGCCCTGCGCGCGAGGATCGCGGACCCCGCCCCGAGCGTGGCGACCGCGGACCCCGTCCTGAACGCGGTGACCGTGGACCCCGTCGCGACCGCGGCGACCGCCCCAACCGCGAGGATCGTGCTCCCCGTCAAGAGGATTGACAAAATCCCTTAAATTGAACGATTGTTTTTTCGAACGAATTAAAGCCTCATGCGTCAGTTAAAGATCACAAAACAGGTCACCAACCGTGAAACGGCCTCCTTGGACAAATACCTCCAGGAGATCGGAAAGGTGGAATTGATTACCGCGGAGGAGGAAGTCGAGCTCGCCCAGCGAATTAAAGCAGGCGATCAACGCGCCTTGGAAAAACTCACCAAAGCGAACTTGCGCTTTGTGGTCTCAGTGGCCAAGCAGTACCAAAACCAAGGTTTGACCCTCCCCGATTTGATCAACGAGGGCAATCTGGGATTGATTAAGGCCGCGCAGCGTTTTGACGAGACGCGCGGTTTCAAATTCATCTCCTACGCCGTTTGGTGGATTCGTCAGAGCATCCTGCAAGCCTTGGCCGAGCAATCACGTATTGTTCGTCTGCCATTGAACAAGATTGGCTCGATCAACAAGATCAACAAGGCCTATGCCTCCTTGGAGCAAGCGCATGAGCGCCCACCCAGTGCCGAGGAAATCGCGACCAAGCTGGAAATGAGCGAAATGGATGTGAAAGAATCTATGCGCAATAGCGGACGTCACGTATCCATGGATGCTCCTTTGGTGGAAGGCGAAGACAGCAACTTGTACGACGTATTGAATTCGGACGATTCGCCCAATCCAGACGACGACTTGATGGTGGATTCACTCCGCACCGAGATTGAGCGCTCTTTGGCCACTTTGACCCCTCGCGAAGGCGATGTCATCCGTCTCTACTTTGGCCTCAATGGACAGCACCCGCTGACCCTGGAGGAAATTGGCGAAAAGTTTGATTTGACCCGTGAACGCGTGCGCCAGATTAAGGAAAAGGCCATTCGCCGATTGAAGCACACCTCACGTAGCAAAATCCTTAAAACCTACTTGGGTTGATGTATTTTTGAGCCTATGGCTCGTAAAACCTACTCTACTTTACTAGCCACCCTGCTTATTGCAGCGGTGGCTTTTTCTTGTTCACCCACCAACCAAGCCCTCAAGCGCAGTAAAAAGCTGGCGGATGCAGGATTGACCTATGAGGCTACCATGGCCTCGCTTGAAGCTTTGGAGCGCAAGCCTGGTCACCAGAAGGCCATGATTCAGGTCAAAACCTATGGCGAAAAAGAGATCAAAGCGCAATTGCGTGAATTTGAACGCTTGGCGGATGCCGGCGAAACGGTAGGGGCCCTCGATGCATTTGTGCGCGCTCGGGATCTTGAAACACGCGCAGATCAAGCTGGCGTGCTCTTGTCCGGTACGTCCGCCTATCTAAGCCAATACAATGGGCTGAAGCGCAATTACGTCAAGGACTTGGTACAGCAGGGCGACCAAGCCATGGATCAAGAAGATTTTACGGGCGCCGAACTGCTCTATGCACGCGCTTTGAAGTACAGTCCCGAGGATCAGATCTTCCAGGAAAAATGGCGTGGCGCAGTAGCCGAACCCATGCACCGCGAAGCCCACCGTCTCTATGCCACCATGAAGTACCGTGCAGCTTTCTACACGTGGGCGGACATGGAAACTGTAATTGGGCAATCCTACAAGAACAGCCGTCAATACCAGGATTCCTCTGTCTACCACGGAATGGTGACCGTAGGCGTTCGCGACATTTTGGCGCCAACCCGACAGGAGCTAAACCTTAGCCAGAGCATTCGCGCGGACTTGATTAATAATTTGGTTCGGACCGATGATCCCTTCATTGATTGGGTCGACTGGAATGATCAAACCCGCTACCAATCCAATGAGCAGCCTGATTACCTGCTTGAAATGGAAATGACGGATTGGACCGAAGTTCCGGGGCAGATGACCCGCTACGAACGCCAAGGCTACCGCCGTGAAATCGTGGAAAAGAAAGATGCCAATGGCGTGGTAACCAAAGAAACAGTCTACCACAAGGTGGTATATTTTGATGTGGATTACCGGGTATACATCCATGGGGCGCTCAAGTTTAGCCTGGTCGACCCAATCAAAAGAAGTATCCTCACTTCTAGAGAAGTGGAGGAACAATCTGAACGCATTGTCGCCTCGGCTGATTACACGGGGGATCCCGCAAACTTGTATCCAGGTCAATGGGGTAGCATATCAGAAAACAAAGCCACGGACCAAGTATTAACGGGCCAGAAGGGTAAGTTGGATAGTCGTTTCAGAACGAGTTACAATCCCCGAATCGTCGATGACATGCGTGAAACGGTGAAAAATAGCTTGGTTAAAAAGACCAGTGTTACGCTAATTGAGACGCTGAATTCGCCCCTTTTCCTCCAGTAATCCTTTTCGGGCCAGCCGGTCCGAATGCCTACCTTTGCCCCTGCAAGCAACTGCATGGGGCTGACCGGTATTGACAGCAAGATGAAGGGGTTTGTAAGCATGCCGAGCTATTCGATTGATGCTCGTTAATTCAACATCGAAATCTATAACTGGCGAGTACAACTACGCTCTTGCCGCTTAATCATCCGATAGGAGACTAAGCTAATTCCGCACTAGGTGCGGAAGCGGGACATCCCTCAGAATCCCCGTCCTACGGAGGCTGATCCAGGGGTGCTGGAAAGGTGGGAATAGGAGGCCCTGAGCTGCGGGGGGCCTTTGAAGCTTTAGCAGATAGGCTTGCGGTGGGGTGTTTGTTCTCAGCCGCAGGATGAAAATCAAAGACAAACTAAGCATGTAGAAAGCATATCGTTTCCTTGTCTGGACGCGGGTTCGATTCCCGCCAGCTCCACTAAAAAAGAAACCCCGACGCGAAAGTGTCGGGGTTTTTCTTTGCATATGCCACTCCCTTGAACTTGTTAGCTTCCTACTTTTAGGGCATGCCCGTGCCCACTTGCTCCTCTGCATCGTTTCTCCTCCGCGAAATCACGTCAGCCGATGTGAAATTCATCCAAACCCTTACGCAAACGGAAGGCTGGTTGCAGAACATTGGCCCTCGAGGCACAGAGACGGAAGAAGGTGCTTTGGCGTACATTGAGCGCGCTTATACCCTTCCCTACCGCGAGAAAGGCTATGGACTTTGGGGCATTGAATGCCTCGAGCGACACGTGCTCGTGGGCGTAAATGGCATCCTGCACCGTCCTGGCATAGAGGTTCCAGAACTGGGCTTTGCTTTACTTCCAGAGGAAGCTGGAAAAGGCTGGATACAACAGACGGGGACGTGTATACTAGCCCACGCCAAAAACGTCTTGCACTTTCCCCTCCTGGACGCGTATGCCAATGTGGATAACGCCAGAAGCCGCACTAGCTTAAATCGGCTCGGTTTCCATGAAATTCAATGCGGGAAACATCCTTCGTTTGATGCGGACGTTTGCCATGCGCGCATTCAATTATTTCAGACTTCTTAAACTTTCCGGCTTGGCGCATCGTTCTATGGAGCATGAAGCAGACCTTGAGCGAAACGGATATCGATCGCATCATCCAAATGGCCTGGGAGGACCGAACCCCCTTTGAGGCCATTACGTTTCAATTCGGCTTGAAAGAAAACGAGGTACGGGAAATCATGCGCCGCGAAATGAAACCCACTTCGTTCAAGATTTGGCGCAAACGCGTAACGGGTCGCACGACCAAACATGCTAAACTGCGTTCGGGCGATGTGCAACGCTTTCGCTGCCGGCAACAAAAAGACTAATTCTCGCGCTTTTCGAAGGATTCTGTTCGGCGCTTTTTGACCCGGCGGATGGCCAGCACCACGAGGGCCACCAAGCAAAAGGCAAAGAAGCCAAATTCTAGGCTCAAAATGGCCGTCACCAACCCATCGCCCCAGTCCATTACTTCAGTTTTACAGCGGTACCGTATGCGAACATTTCCGAGGCGCCCTGCATGATCATAGAGGTGGTAAAGCGCACCCCAACCACAGCATCGGCACCCAAACGCTTGGCATCTTGGGTCATGCGCAGCAGGGCTTCCTCGCGAGAGTCTGCCGCGAGGCGGGTGTACTCCTCAATTTCGCCACCTACAATGTTTTTCAAGCCCGCAAAAATGTCGCGGCCAATATTTCTGGCGCGGACCGTGCTGCCTCGGACAACGCCCAAGACTTCAGAAACTTCGCGCCCTGGGATGTTCTCGGTGGTAGAAATGATCATATGCTTAATCTTAGAGTTTATTCTGGATTGCCGTCCAAACCGCCTGGTCCAAATATAAGGGGTAGGTTTGACCCAAATACTCCAACCACTGCTCTTCTAAAGCTTTTTGCAGGTCTGTGATGACTTGACCGCGGCAATCCGCCAAAGCCTTGGGGCCTGCAGGAATGGACTCCATGATGAAAACCACCACGTAGCCGCCCTCTGCATCGGGGTTTGGTCCGGTGACCGCCTGACCTTGCAGGCCAGCATTCACCAGCAAGGCTTGCTTGGGATTGAGGGTGGTTGATCCGGCCTCCAATAAGGTGTAGTCCTGAGCAGAAACCGTCAAGGGGTCCTTGCTATTCAGCACCCGCATCACTTTTTCTGCGGGAACCCCACGGCGCAACTGATCCGCGACTTTTTTAGCCACTTTCTCATTATCGGTGGTGAAAACGGAACCCGAGTACCGGTTGTTCCACTGGTATTCTGGCTGGAAGGCCGCGAAGAAGTTCGCTAATTGGGCGCTGTCCTGAGACGCTGCATCCCAAACACGTTCGCGCGTCAAATCAAAGACTAAAATTCCCTCGCGGTATTCCTGGGACAAAAAGCGGAAGGTGGAATTTTCCAAGGGCAAGCGGTATTCCGCCTCCGCCATCAACTGTCCGTCAATCGAAGGCTGCAAAACGCCATAGGCCAGCACAGGATCCACTTTGCTCACGTTGTTGGCGTTTAGATTGAGGGAAGTCAAGCGACGCACTTCAGCATCAATGGCACGTTTTGCAAATTCAGCCTGCGTGAGCATGACGGAATTGCCGGACATGGGCGTCCAAGTCACTACCGCTTTCGTCATTTTGGCCGTGCTCTTTCCTTTTTCCAAAGCTTTGAGCACTTGGTTCAAGGCGTCTTCGTTTACAACTACTTGGTAGTCCGTGCGCAAGCGAGCTAAGAAAGCCTGACGCGAGGCATTGGAACGCTCGTCACGGCGAATCTTGCCGGTCAGTTCGCCTTGCACCCGCTCAAAGCTGGGAACATCTTCGCGAGAGATTCGCTTGACAATGTGCCATCCAAGTTTGGTTTGGAAGGGTTCTGAAAAATCGCCGTCGTTTTCTAAGTCAAAGGCCGCGCTCTCAAACTCAGGCAGCATTTGGTTGAGGCCAAATGCGGGAAGCTGTCCCCCACGAGACAAGGAGCTCTGGTCCTGAGAATGCTTGCGCGCCAAAGCATTAAAATCTTCCCCTGCCTGCAAACTCTTGTAGAGGTCCTGAATTTTCTTGGCCGCCTCTGGATTGGGGCGATCCTCCGTGTCCAACAGTAAAATGTGCGCAGCGGTCATGCGGTAGCGCGCGGGTCGCTTGTCCAAGACCTTGATCAAATGGTAGCCGAATTGGGTGCGAACAGGGCCTACCACTTGACCTACCGACGCGCTGTAGCATGCGGTCTCAAAGGGGTAAACCATGTTAAAGACGTTGAAATACCCCAAGTCTCCGCCGTTCACAGCGCTGTACGTGTCAGTTGACTGTTGCTTGGCAATGGTTTCAAAGGACTCGCCACGGTTCAGACGATCGCGGATCGCCATGATTTGCTTATACACCTTAGCGGTATCCTCGGGCAGTGCATTTTCGGGCAAATCCAGCATGATGTGTGCCGCTCGAACATCCGTGGCCATGCGCGCATAGGCCTCCTTGACGATGTTGTCGTCTACCGCCTTGTCCGTCAAATAGGGCTTCAGCAACTGGCGGTAGTAGGTATTGTATTCCGTAAGAAAGGCGGGTACGGTATCGCGCCCAAGGGCCTCTGCTTCTGCCACTTTGCGCTTGAACGCAATGTACAGGCCCAGGTACTCCTCAGGGGTCTTGGGGTCAATTTGATTGCCAATATCCTTGTTCTTTCCGTAGACGTAGAGGAATTCATCGACCGAAACGGCTTTCTCGCCGACGGTGAAGAGCGTTTGGGCCGAAAGTTGGCCAACCAAAGCCAAGAGCAACAACGTATAGAGTGACTTTTTCATAGCTGGAATGAAACGAATCTAAGCGACTTAAAATTTTAGAAACCCAAATGTACAGCCCCGAGCGGGCATGACCATGGCTTTTACCCCTCAATACAGCCAGCGTCCCCGGTAAGAATCGTAGAAGTTGATACCCACCTTCCATTGGAAGCCTGTCCCAATGGTCTGACCCGGTGTAAAGACGCGGTACAGTCCCCATTTCGTGAGCTGCTTATTGATGCGGAATACGCGCTCTAGACCTACAAATGTCTCCACATGCCGCAACGCCAAGGAGGGGACGAAAACCGCGCTGCCCCCGACGGCCGTTTCCAGATTTAACCGATTAATCAATGGGATGCGCTCCAGGAAGAACCCTTGAAAATGATGGATGCCATAGAGTTCTATGTAGGGACGCGCCGTGTGGTACGTCGAATCCAAGGCTTGGAAACTGGCTGTAGGCATTGAGAACAACCGCTGGTCCGAACCGCGGAAAAATTTGTGCTCAATAAATCGGATGCTGTCCAAATTGGCGCCCATAAAACTGCCCGCACCTGCACTCCACTCGCTGTATCCCAAGCGCGGCCATTGGATAAAATCGCGGACTTCCAACCGCAGAAGATGGTAGTCTACGTCTGAACCAAGCAATCCAGGTATGCCCCAGCGGTATTCCACTTCAATGTCCGGGTAATCGCTGCCCATGACATACTTTCGATTGCGCTTGAAGATGTAGCGTTGAAATGGGCGAATCAATACCTGTACCCCGGCAATGGCCACGGTATAGGTAGGGAAGTCCTTGGGTGCATTCAAACTGCCGAATAAACCGTCCGACCACGAATCCATGACCAAATCGGCGATGGAGGAGCGCTCAGAAAAGTCTAAACTGGTGCGCACATAGAATCCGTTAAACCACTCCATGCGCTGGGCTACCGTGAAATATTTTCGGCGCGCATAGTTACCTCGGGCAAAGGTGCCCATGATGGATTCGTACGTGTTCACCATCATGTAATCATCGCCGTAGGCCCATTCGACATCCCCAAAGCGGCGCGGGTCATAGCGGTATTTTAGGGCGATTTCTCCTTTCACGTCCCGATTGGCAAAGCCATAGTTGACATAGCCATCAAGGGTCAAGCGCTGGTCGTTGGCGAGAGTTTTTGTGATACGTCCACCCAGGTTGTGCCGGTATCCGCCAATCCCAAAAGGCCTGAATTGAGCCATCAAAGGATCTATATAGATGGAAATTCCCTTTTGGCGGGATCTGTAGCCCATGCCTGTCAGAAGGGGCTTGTACCACTTGAACGTGTTGTACTCCCGGTCCACACTGTCGATGTAGGCATCGCTATCGTAATAGAGCGCTAGGCTATCCTGATAGGACATATGGGCCACCTCTTCCGCAGCCAAAGGCATGGGACGGATTTGGTCCCATTTATCGCTGCTTTGATCAAAGGCATCGGACGCATAACTACGGACGGCCAAACCCAATTGGCGCTGTGTCAAGGGCGCATTGAGCACGAAGTCCCGATGCTGAACTACCACCCTACCCGTATCGCTTCCATCTTTCCAGCGGAATTCCCGCGAGGACACCACATTGGCAAAAGGCGGTTCCCACATCTGCCATTGTTGGTAATCCT
>DLWR01000011.1 GCA_003444795.1 Cryomorphaceae bacterium | reverse complement strand
GGGCTGCCCCAGTGGGGCAGCCCTTCCCTTTTTACATCTATTTGAAAATCGCGTAGGTCCTCCAGACTGCGTGCGGAATGGCGAACAAGGAGAGGGCCACAAAGGCGGTTCGGATCATCTTTCCATCCACCTCTAATTGTGTAGGCACGTAAAAATGGTACAAGGCTGCCGCCCCAAATGTGGCGAACGTCAAGGCCAAAACGGGAAGTGCGTGCGCGCGAAGGACGTGCCGTAGCTTGTGGGCTGTTCGGAGCGAATGCCCTGCCACAAAGTAGACGACAAAGGCCTCCAGAGGATGGAGAATTCGGAAAACCACCACCAAGAGGCCTAGCTCCATAAAGGTCTGTAGCACCCGCTCCCAAGAAGACCACTGCGTGGCGGCATGTCCAAACAAGGAAAACAGCCCAATGAACCAGATATTCAAGCCCATTTTGACCACCTCGGGGGCAAGGATGCCCGACCAATCTGCGCCAGACACCAAATAAAAGAGCTCAATGACTTCCTCGCGGTAGAAAAGCGAGGGCAGGAGCACGACGAGGCTTCCTCTCACCACGGACTCATGGGCATGCAACCAAGACCACTTTTTGGAAAGCGCGTCTTCGGTCCCAAAATGCACGATGCTCACCACCAAAAAGAGGCCTAAAGTGAAACCCGGCCAAAAAGTCCAGCTTGCGTACAGGATAGCAATACTGATTCCGTAAAAAATAGCCGCACGGGTATTCCATGGACTTGATTCTCCCAGCAAGTCTGTAGCTCCATGGGGCATTCCCGCGGCGATACCAATGAGTAAAATCCATGGGTTGTTGGCGGATCCGGTCCACCATGAATAGGCAAAAAGGGCTCCCACCGACGCCAACATGGGGAGGAAGTTGCTCTCTCGAACCAGCTGGCGGACATCCATAGCCTAGTCCGTTTACTTGCGAAGTTCGATGTCCATGCGCGTGGGCAGCGTGATGTTCATGGCGGGATAGTCAATGATGACATCCGAATGCCAAAGCTGCAGCGTATCGGCATCGTAGTCCACCACAAATTCTAAGGTGTCCGGAAACGCATAAAACCAAAGCGTCTTGACCGTGCTGTCGTAACTCCAAATCCCATCCCCTTCTTTGTTGTAATGCAAGGGAACCATGCCCGCCAAAAGGTCGGCCTTAAAGTCAATACGGTAATGCACGAGGGCAGAGTCGTTTCGGTCCGTGAAGGTGAATTCTCCCCCCTCGTCATAGGCATTTCCTTTGAATTGGGCCGTAGTCGTGCTATCAAATGGATTCGGCATAGTGCCTTCGTAAGCGACCGCATGCACGCGCCAACCTTCCTTCAAACGAGGTTCAAATGGGCCGGTCGCCAAGGGGGGCAGAGGATCGGGCTTGGGCTCTTTCACACACGCCGCCAAGGCCAGTAGGCTGAGTAGCGCTAGTGCGGAAAAACGCCTACCCATTGATGTCGATAAAGCGCTCGACATCTTTGGTCAAACCAAAGACGACCAACTCGTCGTTTTCTTGAATCACCACATCGGGCATAGGAACGCCTTTGATGTGAGGCTCGTCGTTGATCCGTTCGATGAGCGTCACAATGTTCAAGCGGTATTTGGGCAGAAGGCCAATGTCTTCAATGGTTCGTCCCACGATGTTTTTGGGCGCGGCGATTTCTACGATTTCGTAGTTGTCGGGCAATTGCACACACATCAACATGGAGGGGTTCATAAGGCGTTCCGCCACGTTTTTGCCTACTTCCTCCTCAGGGGAAAGGATTTCGGTGACGCCCATCTTTTCCAAAATCTTCCGCTGGGTTTCGCCCTGAGCACGCGCAATGAGGCGCTTTACGCCCAACTCCATGAGCTTCACCGTGGTGAGGAGCATGCCTTCAAAGTTTTGGCCGATGGACACGACGACCGCGTCCATTTCGGAAATGTTCTGAGACTGCAAAGCGCGCAAATCCGTGCTGTCCAGCTGAACTGCATAGGCTACGTGCTCCTTAATTTCTTCTACTTTGTCCCCGTCAATGTCAATTGCGATGACTTCTGCTCCCTTTTCGGAGAGCTTTTTACAAATGGCCGAGCCAAACTGACCCAAACCAATGACTGCGAATTTGTCCGCCATAACAGTTATAAAAGTACGGAAAGTGCGGTATCTAAATCCGCTTTTAAGTCACGAACATCCTCAATGCCAACGCTCAAGCGAATCAAACCATCTGTGACCCCGCTCTCCTCACGTTGAGCTTTGGGAATAGAAGCGTGGGTCATGGATGCCGGATGTCCTGCCAAAGATTCCACGCCACCCAAAGATTCCGCAAGGGTGAAGACCTTCATGGCGCTCACCACTTTGCTCGCATCTTCAAACGAATCACTCTTGACCGCAAAGCTGATCATGCCGCCAAAGCCACGCATTTGCTTCTTCGCCACAGCATGGCCGGGATGATCCTCAAATCCAGGGAAAACCACGCGGCTTACCGCAGGATGCTGACGCAAATAGGCCGCCAATTCCAAGGCGTTTTCCTGGTGGCGATCCATGCGAACATGCAAGGTTTTGATGCCACGCAATACCAAAAAGCTATCCATAGGGCCGCAAACCGCGCCAGTGGCGTTTTGCAAGAAATAGAGTTTTTCTGCGAGCGCTTCCTCTTTGACCACCAAAGCGCCTAGGACTACGTCGCTATGTCCGCCCAAGTACTTCGTAGCGGAATGCAAGGCGATATCCGCCCCCAGCGCCAGTGGCTGCTGCAAATAGGGCGTGGCAAAGGTGTTATCCACCACCAGTAAGGCTCCAGCTTTCTTGGCCACCTCTGCTACGGCTGCAATATCAACGACATTGAGCATGGGATTGGTGGGGGTTTCTACCCAGATCATTTTGGTTTGGGGGGTCACCAACGAAGCCACCTTTTCCACGGAATCCATGCCCGTAAAGTGGAACTTCAATCCGTACTTCTCGTAGACTTTGACAAACTGGCGGTACGTACCTCCATAAAGGTCGTTGGTCGAAATAATCTCGTCCCCTGGAGACAGAAGCTTCATGCACGCATCTACCGCAGCAAGCCCGCTGCCAAAGGCCAAACCGTGCGTGCCTCCTTCAATGGAGGCCAGCGCGCGCTCTAGAGCGTGGCGAGTCGGGTTTTGGGTCCGGCTGTACTCATAGCCTTGGTGTACCCCGGGAGCCGCCTGAGCATAGGTGGAAGTTTGGTAGATGGGAGGCATCACGGCACCCGTGGAGGGGTCTGGATGCTGTCCGCCGTGAATGGCGCGTGTTCCAAAGTGTTCTGAGTCCATAAGCACGAAGGTAGCGCCTAAGCGGTTGTACTTTCATGCCATGGTTGGTCGTTTTGCCCCTTCCCCTTCAGGCTACATGCACCTTGGACATGCCTCCACGTATTTACTCGCGTGGCTACAGACCCGAACGCAAAACGGCACCCTCCTTCTTCGCATGGAAGATGTGGATACCCAACGCTGCAAGCCCGAGTTCGCCAACGCCTGGCGCCATGACCTCACGTGGCTGGGCCTCCACTGGGACCGCGAAGTCCCCGCACAATCCGAGCGCGGCGCGGCCTATGCGAATGCTATGGCAGCACTTGCCAAACAAGACTTGGTCTTCGCCTGTGCCTGCTCGCGAAAGGACATGGAAGAGGCCGTCCGCGCTCCCCATGAGGCTTGGGGTGCCTACCCCGGAACCTGCGTACATGAAGGGCTCCCCTTGGACGGAGCCTATGCCAAGCGCCTCAAATACCCAGAAGATGCCTTTGTCCTTCAGCGTGCCGATGGCGCTTGGGGCTATCAGTTGGCGGTGGTCGTCGACGATGGAGCGCAAGGTGTGACCCATGTCTTGCGGGGAATGGATCTAGCCGAATCTGAAGCCCCCCAGCGCTTCTTGCATGCGGCTCTTGGCCAGCCGGCACCTCAAGTGCAGCACGCACCCCTTTGGTATGGGCCCGATGGCCATCGCCTAAGCAAACGTCACGAGGCTGTGGGCGTTCAGGACTACCGACAAAAGGGCTGGTCCGCAAAAAAACTCTGGGGACATGTTGGTCAAGTCCTTGGCCTTCAAGAGGATGCGCATGAAGCTTTGCCTGAAGACTTTTTAGAGGCCTTTGAACGTCATCCGTTGCGAAGTGCGCCCATCCGTCCCGCAGAGGGGCTACCTTTGTGGGCATGATGCGCTCCATGACAGGATTCGGAAAAGGCAGTGCCGAATGTGCAACTGCCCGAATCACGATAGAAATTCGGTCCCTCAACAGCAAAGGCTTGGACCTCACCCTTCGTTACCCCTCCCTCTACCGCGAGCGTGAAATGGACTGGCGGAAGAATTTGGGCGATGCCGTAACCCGCGGAAAGGTAGACGTTAACATTCACCGAGAAGCTGTCGGCCAAGAAGCCGTGGGCCTGCAAAAAGAGTGGTTGGAACAAGCCATGCAAAGCCTTCAGGACATTGCGGGAGACCCCATTCCAAAGGTCCAACTCCTGAATATGGCGCTTCGCTTGCCCACTCCGCATGTATCGGAAGAAATTCAGGACGCAGAATGGGCCGCTGTCGATGCTGCCTTGGAAGAGGCATTGCACGATTTCCAGTCGTTTCGTGAGCGTGAAGGCGCAGAGTTAGCCAAAGACTTGCGCGCAAGTTTGGAGAGCATTCAAGCCGGTCTTCAAGAAGTCCCTGCCTTGGAAGAGGAGCGCGTAGAAGCCTTGAAAGCTCGTCTGCACCGCGGCTTGGAGGGCATGGAATACGACAGCAACCGCTTTGAGCAGGAGCTTATTTACTACCTCGAAAAGTTGGACGTCAACGAAGAGAAGGTTCGCTTGCAAGCGCATTTGGACCATTTTCAAGAAGCCATGCACGAAGGGCAAGGGCGAAAATTGGGCTTCATCAGCCAAGAGATAGGCCGCGAAATCAACACCTTAGGCAGCAAATCCAACCATGCAGGCATGCAACGCATCGTCGTGCAGATGAAGGAAGAGCTGGAAAAAATTAAGGAGCAAAGTCTGAACGTATTATGAAGCTTTTGGTCTTGTCTGCCCCTTCTGGTTCTGGTAAAACAACCTTGGTTCGGCGCTTGATGGCGGACTTTCCAACATTGGCCTTTTCGGTTTCTGCGACCAGCCGTGCGCCCCGAGGACAAGAAGTTCACGGACAGGATTACTACTTCTTGACCCCCGAAGAATTTGAGGCCCAGCGTGAAGCCGGGGCCTTTCTCGAGTGGGAAGAGGTCTATGCCGGAACCTACTATGGTTCGTTGAAATCTGAAGTTGCGCGCATTGATGCCGAAGGGAAGACCGCTGTTTTCGATATCGATGTGGCGGGTGGTTTGCGCCTCAAGAAGAAATTTGCAGCGGAAACGCTTGCGGTTTTCATTCAGGCGCCCGATCTGCGCATTTTGGAGGAGCGCCTTCGGGGCCGCGGCACCGATGCGGAGGATAAAATTCAAATGCGCGTAACAAAGGCGGAGCAAGAAATGGCCACCGC
>DLWR01000082.1 GCA_003444795.1 Cryomorphaceae bacterium | reverse complement strand
TTGTAGAGTTGAAGTTCTCCGCCATCGCCAACCTTCCAGTTTTCATTGAGGTAGAGCACACAAGAGATGAGCCGGTTGTTTCGGCCGCGGAATTGATCCAAATGCTTGCGGTAATGCCCCCCAGTGGGGTAGTATGCGAGGTGGAATTCATAGCCACTTAGCGACAAATACAGGAGTCGGTTCCAGCGCTGCAAGCTTTCTTCAATCCATGCAAAAAGGGGGGATAAGCCCTTGTCTCGTTCGCGGTCTAGCCAATAGGTCAAGTCGGAACGGACGCTAAGGGCCTCCTGCCGTTCGTCTAAGGCGCCAACCTTCGCTTGTTGCAGTGCGTCCTGGTGCTGCTGGAAAAAGTGCTCCAAAAGGGCCAAAAGTTCGTCGGGGAGGTAGCCGTCAATGACGACGTACTCGCGGTCCGCTAGAGCGTCTGCCCAAGCTTCCCAATCCTGTTCGCTGTGCATTAGTCCTGGAAAATCAGCTCCACTCGTTGCTCAATGTCAGGGTGAAGCGAGCGTGCCACCGGGCAGGTATGGGCTACACGGCGCAAGACCTCCTGGCTATGGGAATCTTGCCCCGCGCCGAGTTGAAGGGTGATGCGCACGTCGATAGCGGCGATTCGACGAGGGTCTGACGCCATGTGCTTGGTGGTTTCACCCGTTGCCTCCAGAATTTCCAAGCCCTTGCCCTGTGCGTAAATCCCCATGGTGGTTATAATACAAGTCGTAAGGCTGAGTGCACAAAGATCCGTCGGGGAAAAGGCCGACCCCATACCTTGGTTGTCGGTGGGTGCATCCGTCAGGATGCGTGTTCCGCTCTGAAGGTGGACGTTTTCGCAGCGCAAACTGCCTAGATAGGTGCTGTGGGCGGTGGCCATGGGGAAGGAGTTGAGGTGACAAATATCACGCATATTCCGACAAAAAGGCGATCGCTCTTCGAAATGCAAACCTTCTATATCCGTATAATCGTGACCCTTGCTCCGGCTTTTTTATTGAACGATGATTTTCTTTTCCTGGGGGGCGGTGATTCGGCCAATAGGGGAGGCGTGCAGTCCATGGCTGTTCAGAAGCGACTCCACGGCTGATTGAGCCTCAGGTGCCACGGCCAGTAACAAGCCGCCGCTGGTTTGGGGATCAAACAACAGAAAGAGTTGCTCGCCACTTACCGGGGTGATGTCGGCGTAGTAGGTGACATAATTCTTGGTCGTCCCCTGTGGCATGCTCCCAGCGGCGTAGAGTTCCGCCAAACGCACTTTGTCATAGGATGGTATAGAGGCATATTCCAATTCTGCACTAGCGCCCGAAGCGGAAAGCATTTCATGGAGGTGTCCAGCTAAGCCGAATCCCGTCACATCCGTTAGCGCATGCACGCCGTCGGGCAGCTCAGCGCCCACCGTGTTTAAGGTGGACATGGTTTTCAAGCCCCACGCATGATCTGCTTTGGTAGCCAGGCCTTTCTTCATTGCCGTGGCTACAATGCCAATGCCCAACGGCTTGGTTAAGTACAAGAGGTCCCCAGGTTGAGCGCCGCCATTCGTTTTGAGTGCTTCTCGTTTACAACGACCTGCAACTGATAAGCCAAAAATGGGCTGTGGAACATCAATGCTGTGTCCGCCTGCCAACGGAATGCCCGCCTTTGCACAGGTAGCCCGCGCGCCGGCCAACACTTGGCCTGCCATAGCCGCAGGAAGCTTGTCCAAGGGCCAACAGAGAATGGCAAGCGCGAGGTCAGGACGGGCGCCCATGGCGTAGACATCGCTGATGGCATTCGCTGCGGCGATCTGGCCAAACTCAAACGGATCGTCCACAATGGGGGTGAAGAAATCTGTGGTGTGCACGGATACGTACCCATCCCCTAGATCCATCACGGCCGCGTCTTCATTGGATTCGTGACCCATCAAAAGATTTGGCCAGGTCTGCTCTGGATCGTGGCCCGATGCAGCAATGACTTCCCGCAAGGCATTTGGGGCAATTTTGCACCCACAACCGGAACCGGGATTGAAGCTGGTTAGGGCTGGGCGCGTTGCTGAATCCATGCGTGAAGGGGCTTTTTGGTGTCGCGGAGAATTTTCTCCGCAGCTTCTTCAAAAGTACAGTCCGTGACATCCACCTCGGCCAAAATGTGGTCTTGGCGTTTGGCCATGCTCTCGGAATACGTTCGGTCGTAGTATTGAAGGGCCAAATCTGCCGCAGACCTCAAGTCGCCCGCTAAAACGGCATCAACCGCCCATTGTGCATTTTGGTAGCCTAAACGTTTGGCAATTTTTGGAAAAACAGCCGCTAAATCCTCCTTGCTCGCCTGTCCATACAAGTGAACTAGGTGGTCCAAACGGTTTTCACGCGACCGATGTGCCAGCACCAAGGGAGCCTCTTTTTTCCGTTCAAAGAAGCCGTGTTGGAGCCAGATGCGTCCAATGGAGCGACTCTCGTCTTCTATCCACCAAGGATGCTGGGGTTTCAAGGCAGCGATGGCCTGGGCCCCGTCGTTTTCAAATTGTTCGTTGGTGGGTTGGGCGAGTTCTCCCACGTGCCCAAAAGCAGAACCTTTGTGGTGCGCCAAGCCTTCCATATCTAAAACATTCGCCATGGGGGCCATGTGTCGCAGTATTTCGGTCTTTCCGCTTCCCGTAAGTCCGCTGAGCACCACCCAAGGGTGATCCGCGCACCAAGTATCCAAGACGCGCCCTCGGTAGGCCTTGTAGCCTCCGTCCCAGCGTTGGACGGAATGTCCGGCTGTTTCCAGGAGCCAGGTGACGGATTGGCTCCTCATGCCACCGCGCCAGCAATACACCTCTAGTGGTCCTTGTGCAGCATGCTGGTCCGCCTGTTCCACCAAATTCGCCATCTTGGGTCCGACCAAGTATAGTCCCAGGCGAATGGCTTCTGCCTGGCCTTTTTCCTTGTAGCATGTTCCCACGACTGCTCGCTCTTCGTCACTGAAAAGGGGCATGGATACGGCACCTGGGGCATGGCCTTTCGCGTATTCACTGGGGCTTCGGACATCTAGGATGGGCATGCGCACAAGGTACGAATGCCCGTATCTTTGACTCATGCGCTATCTGGCCCTTTTGTCTGTCTTTTTCTTGGTTTCGGCCTGTTTGGTCCCTAAGAAAGAATTGCTCTTTGCCCAAGCCCAAGTGGTTCGATTACAGTCAGATAGTTTGGCTTTTGAACAGCGCCTCCAGACCGCTCAGGGCAACATGGGCAATACACAAGGTCAGTTGGAAGAACTTCAGAAGAGTTACGAAGAGGTTTCCAATCAATTAGACAATGCTGAGGCTACCCTCCAAGGGGTTTCACGTGAACTGGACAGCCTTCAACTTCGGCATACCGAAGTCAGCATTGAACGCGATGTGTGGCGCATTGAGGCCTTGCGTGCCAAGCGACGCATGGAACGGGCTGAATTCGTTCGAGATAGCCTCCAAACCGTCTTGTTGAAGTACAAGCCGGCTGCTTCAAAGCCCAAGAATTAATTAGAAATGCGTCTTGATAAGGCGCAATTTGTGGGTATGCTTGCCCAGCTCCGCATTGTAGATACCCGTGCTGTCTAGACCATCTATACGCACCGAACCGCTGGCGTGCAGGATGCGATTCTCACGGACATAGATGCCCACATGCACAATGTTTCCCTCTTCATTGTCAAAGAAGACTAAATCCCCGGCCTGGGCCTCCGCAAGGAAGTCCAAGGTGCGGCCCTGGGTAGCTTGTTGACTGGCATCTCGTAATAGGGACATGCCTGTTAAGCGGTAGGCCATTTGGGTCAAGCCGCTACAATCAATCCCAAAAGCACTCCGTCCGCCCCATAGGTATGGGGCGTTCGCAAAGAGGTAGGCATTGAGGAGCAGTTCTTCACGGGTGCGCAGGCGTTGAGCCGTTCGGCCTTGAAATAAAAAGGCTTCAGTACCCACCCGAAGGATGTGCTGTTCTGCATCGTAAAAGGGCAGAGGGGAACCGGCCACCACAGTGCGTGTATGGCTGGGTGAATCGTGCTCAATCAAATCCACTGCATCGCTCACCAAGGCTTGCGGCTGATCCACAAGTTGACGGTATTCCTCTTGGGTGATGGCTTGAATCTGACGATCTAACAGCCAACCCGTGTAGCCGTCATGGCTCAGGCGCACCAGCGTCCACTCATTCTTGCGGTCCAACACTTCAAAAGCTTCTCCGAACAGCGCCTGGTTGACCATTTCGGCGCGGTGACTCGGTTCGGCGCGCATAGGCGCCAAACTGTACAGGGAAAAGCCGTGTGTACTCAAATCAATTCAATCGCTCAAGGATCATAGCTGATGCACCACCGCCACCGTTGCAAATGCCGGCACCGCCGTACTGTGCTTGGTTTTGCTGGAGAACGTGCAGCAATGTAACAATAATTCGAGCACCGCTGCAGCCCAAGGGGTGTCCCAAGGAAACAGCACCGCCATTCACGTTGCAAGTAGCTGGATCGATGCCCAACAGGTCCATATTTACGAGACCAACCACAGAGAAGGCCTCGTTTAACTCCCAGAATGCAATGTCTCTGACTTCTAATCCGGCCTTAGCCAGTGCTTTGGGTACGGCTTTGGCGGGAGCGGTGGTGAACCATTCGGGTTCGTGCGCGGCATCTGCAGCCGCAGCAATGCGGGCGAGAGGGCTAAGGCCCAGTTCTGCCGCTTTTTCTGCGGACATCAAGACTAAGGCTGCGGCGCCATCGTTGAGGGTGCTTGCATTGGCAGCCGTTACGGTCCCGTCCTTGGTGAAAGCCGGACGCAAGGTGGCCACTTTATCGCGCAGGATGTTGGTGTATTCCTCATCACGATCCACCACCGTGACGTTGCCGCGTCGGTCTTTTACTTCAACGGGGACGATTTCTGCATCAAAATTGCCCGCTTCCCAAGCAGCCGCACTTCGGTCGTAAGACTGCAAAGCGAAAGCATCCTGTTCTTCTCTGCTGTAATCGTGCTCCTTGGCGCAGAGGTCGGCCCAAACGCCCATCACTTGCTGATCATAGACATTGATCAATCCGTCTTGTGTCAAGCCATCTACCAGTTGGGTGTCGCCAAACTTGAAGCCACCGCGGCTATTGGGGAGGTAGTGGGGCACCAAACTCATGTTTTCCATGCCACCGGCGACTACGATATCGGCATCTCCAACTTGAATGGCGTTGGCCGCTAAGGCAATGGCCTTCATTCCGGATGCGCAAACCTTGTTGACCGTGGTACACGGCACTTCTTTGGACAATCCGCCGTGCAAGGCTGCTTGACGCGCAGGGGCTTGGCCCAAGTTGGCTTGAAGCACACTGCCCATGAAGACTTCTTGCACGCTGGCGGGATCCAAACCGATTCTATCCAGTGCCCCCTTGATGGCAATGCCCCCCAATTCAGGAGCGGGGATGCCCGATAGGGCGCCCTGAAAACGGCCAATGGGGGTTCGAACAGCAGAGACAATAACGACGTCTTTCATAACAAGGGAGGGTTCGGTTGTGATTCTAGCACGAAGATACATTCCGACCCTCTCCGAGTGGAACATGTTTTTCTTGGAATTCCCCGATTGTCTTTGTGAAAAAGCCGAATTTTCATGTATTTTCGCAGCCCTAATTCAGCCAATCTGAAAGACCCGGTGAGGTGGGTGAGAGGCTGAAACCACCAGTTTGCTAAACTGGCGTACGGGAAACTGTACCGCGGGTTCGAATCCCGCCCTCACCGCGAAAGCTTGTTCGCAAGCTCCGGAGACCCGCCCATCAGGCGGGTCTTTTTTTTTGTGCCATGGCGCATCAGAAATAGTTTCTAGTAAGACAATGGCGCAAAAAAGAACCACCGGCAAAAGGCCGGTGGTAAAAGGAGCGCAGGGCTTTGCTTTCTAGCCTCCCCCGAAGGGATCACGCGAGCGGAGCGAGCGTACTCCCGGCAAAAGGCCGGTGGTAAAAGGAGCGCAGGGCTTTGCTTTCTAGCCTCCCCCGAAGGGATCACGCGAGCGGAGCGAGCGTACTCC